>CAXZAB010000136.1:0-6659 GCA_964293715.1 uncultured bacterium
TGTCGAGTAGGTAAGGGGAGTTTCACCCCAAACCCCTCACAGAACCGTACGTGAAGCTCTCGCTTCATACGGCTCTTATCATTCAGCCGAAGAAATACGTTGGCTTGCAGTATTTCCAGTGGACAAACAAGTCCCTCTGGGTTTGATATAGGTGTCGGAGCCAACGCATTATTGTAGATGGCATTTAAAATTGGTACAACTTGGCACTTGAAATTGGTACAGAAATGACATAATGAGTTCCACTAAATTAAGTAGGAGCTCATCATGATAGGAGCGGCTTAACCGCATACGCGATATGAACTTGGTAGAATAAACGATCATGAATCAAGTAATCCGATTAAAGTTCTGTAAAAGCACAAATATAGTTTATTATATGGATGAAGAGCATATCTACAAGTACGATCTTGACAATCACACAAAAAGCACAGTCTTTGGGCCTAGTGCTAAGGTGGGAGTGTATAGACTCTATAAGCTCGCACCTACCTGGGATGGCTCAAAAATCTATTTTGATGCTGAAATCGTAACGAGATAGGAGAATGAAAGAGGAAGCCTTACTATGCTATGTTGTGCTTGTCTTATAGCATTGTATCCGTTCTATCGTGCTGATCATAACCTTTACCTCTACCCTTGACCAGGACATGGAAGCGATTGAACATCTGCCGCAGGCGATAAACCGTTTCTTTATTGGGATTGAGCTGTGCCAGCAGCTTTTTCAGAAAGACGTTCCAGTTTGTGGTTTCATGATCTTTGAAGTATCCGATTCCGTCCATGACGTCGATCATGTATTGATGGATTTTATCCAGTTCATCTCCGCTGACGGCATCCACTTTCAGCTGTCCTCCTTGTTCATGCGTGCGCTGCTCATAGCTGGCGATTTCATAGCTCGCCAGAGCCACGGCTTGGGCCAGATTGATGGAGGGGAAAGCGGGATTGGCTGTGAAGTGGCAACGCAGGGGACAAAGATCGGCCTCTTCATTCGTAAGACCATAGGTTTCCCGGCCAAAGACCAGACCGATTTTGAGCTGGGGCAGATCGTGCACATAGGCAGCCATCTGCATGGGGGACAAATCTATGGGTTTATTCTTACCCAGTCTGCGGGAAAAGGCAATCACACGGTCAAGATCGGAAACGGCAGACGCGAGATCCGGAAACGTTTTAGCATTATCGAGCAAGTCTTCGGAGTGCATGGCCAGGTAATAGTCGTTCTTTTGGGGAATGCTGCCCACGATGCGGAGCTCTTCAAAGCAGAAGTTGTTCATGATTCTGGCGATGGCCCCTATGTTTCCGGCGTAGATGGGCTCGACGAGGATGAAAATGATGCGGGAATTACTTCTTGGCATTAGCCTTATTGCGCATGCGGACTACAGAACCGAGCTTATTGCCCATGCTTTGCACGTTGGGATTGCTATCCTTTTTCCAATCGTTCACCGTGCGTTGGGTGATGCTCATAAAGTCACCGCTACGATCGCGTTTGCTCTTTTGGGTAAAGATATTGGCGAGCTTGCGCAAAGTCTGCCAGATGGTGTGAAAGCGGGCTTCGTCCGCATCCACCAGCCAGCGCCGGACATTGGTATAGGTCTGGATGGGGCGCACTCTGCCCACCTGAGTAAGGATATGGGAGATCTTCTTTTGTACTTCTTCGCTGTCGTCATCCAAGAGTTTGCCGATAAACATCAGCACAAATTGGGGGTTTTTGGCGGCGATATTCTCCATTCCATGCATGGAAATGGCGCGCTTCTTTTCATTGGGGCTTTCGGCCCAGAGCGGCATATGCTCGCGCATGGCATCGGGGAAGCTTTTCCACATCTCAAAACAGATGGTTTCACTTTCCCAGGGCACCGTTTCATAGGTTTTTTCCAGGGTTTTGATGATGTGCTGGGGGCTATCCTGATATTTGTAATAAAAGTAAAAGAGGCCGGTGGCGCGAACTCCATAGATGAAGTCTCCCAAAAGATCGCCACAGATTGCGTCTAAATTGCCCTTGCCTGTATAGACTGCCAGGCGCTTGCCCAGCTCTTCCCGCACAAAATAGTTGGCGGTATTGCCCAATTCCATGATTTGTTTGATAGCCAGGTCTGGGTTCTTCTTGTCAAGATTTCGAAAGATCTTCTCCACTTGAGCATCAAGTATTTTATAGTCATCTATATTGAGACGTCCTACTTCTTTGATCATTAATTATCTCCATGATAGCGCTGCTATCTGATGTTGTTGTTTTTCAATGCATATACGAGTCCAAGTTTATGGAAGGCAATATGTGCCTAAGAATATGTAATATCTACCCCTATTGATAATGGCCTAAAGGTTGTGGATTGATATGCAACATTGATAAATCCACTCTCTGAAATAATACTTATTTTGTCAAGGACTTTCTGGTGTATAGGATAGAGACTGACTGGTCTTAAAATGCACTTTGGCCACTTCACCCAAGCGCTGGCTGCCGTATTCATTCACAAAGAGCTGTCCAGCCTTGATTACAGCGTGGCTGGCGCCCAAAGGAAAGGTCATTTTATACTTGTTATTCAATTTGCCAATAGCCTCCAGGAACTGATAGCGTGAGATGATGGAAGCCGCGGCTACGGCCAGATCGCGCTCGGCATTGGTGCGTTCGATGATTTTGGCGCTGGGGTATTTACGTGACAGGCGGAACTTGGCTTTTTGGGCTTTGGAGAATTGATCGATCAGGATTCCTTCTGCCGGCAGGTCTTTTTCCATGAGCTCGGAGACCACTGTTTCATGGCCCCAGGCCAGGATGTCGTTCAGGTTCTGCTTTTGCTGTTTAAAGCGGCTGATCAGTTCATTATATTTGGGTGGATTCAGGATGAGGCTGGCCGCCTGTCCCGGGAAAGCCAGGTAGATCTTTTTTGCTATCTGCACGATGCGGGAGTCATTGAGTTTTTTGCTGTCTTGCACGCCCATTTCGATGAGACTGGAGACCTGAGCACGGGTGCAATAAAAGGCTGAAACGATGAGCGGACCAAAGTAATCTCCCTTGCCGCATTCATCGCTGCCAATCCAGGCATGCCACAGGTGCATTCCGGGCTGGGTATTCTCCTCGGTCTCGCCAAACAGCATCAGCTCCAGCTCCGGTTTCAGCTCCGAGCCATCGGGGGCTCCTATCACTTTGCTGAGGCCGCGTTTTTGGCTGTAATAAAGGTTGATATTGGCTTTTTGGTCCTGCCTCTGCACTTTGAGCTGCGCGCCGTAGGCGATCTCTTTTTGAGAGGTAATCATGAGGCCACGCTGCTCCAAAAGCGGAATCAGATGAGAGAGATAAAGTTGAATCTCTTTAGACATACTTCTTAAAAGCTGAGATCACTTCGCCCACTGTGAACAAAGAACCTCCGGCCACGATCACGCTGTCCGGACCTGCTTCTTCATAAGCGGTTTGGAAGGCTGCTGCCACGGAATCTGCGATGATGGCCTGTACCTGATGCTTGGCCACCGCTGCTTGCTGTGCGGCCGCTGTGGCAGCTCTATCGCTGGTGTTCTGGGCTACATAGACCTTCTCTGCTTTACTGCAGATCATACGGATCATTTCGGAGTAATCTTTATCGGCCAGAATCGAGAGTACAAAGACCAGCTTGCGATCCGGATAGACCTTGTCCAGGCTCCCCATCAGAGCCCTCACGCCATGCACGTTGTGCGCGCCGTCTATGATCACGGTGGGAGCAAGACTCAGCACTTGCATGCGTCCAAACCAATTGATCTTGGCCAAGGCCTCCCGCACCTTGTCCTGATCGGGCTCGATCTTGTATTTTTCACAGTAGAGGATGAAGGCTGTGAGCGCCTCACCCAGATTGATGGCCTGATGCTCACCCATAAGATTGGCTGTAAGCTGAGGAAAGTGGTAATCTTTGAAGTGATAATCAAAACAGATGCCGGCAGTGCTGTCTGAGGTAATTTCGACCTGCCAATCCTTGTCATAGAGATATACGGGAGCGTTTTTACTGATCGCCGCCTCTTGGATGATCTTGAGCGGGCTGGCTTCGATATCACCCAGGACCAAAGGAATCTGGTCTTTGATGATGCCCGCCTTTTCACCGGCGATGATTTCCACGGTGCCACCCAGGGTCTTGATATGATCCAAAGCGATGGTGGTGATAGCGCAAACATCCGGGACAAAGAGATTGGTGGCATCCAGCCTGCCGCCCAGGCCCACTTCCATCACGGCCAGATCCAGCTTGGCCTCGGCAAACATAAAAAAGGCGATCGCAGTGGTAATCTCAAAAAAGGAAGCGTCCCATCTATTAAAAAGCTCTTCATTGCTCTGAAATTTCTGTAAGATGGCGGCAAAAGGAACTTCCTGCCCGCCAATGCGAAAGCGCTCTGTATAGTTGATCAGATGCGGCGAGGTATTGAGCCCCGTCTTCAGTCCATGCGCCAGAGCCAGCGCTTCCAAAGTTGCGCAGACACTGCCCTTACCATTGGTACCGGCCACGTGAAAACCGCCCAATCTCCGTTCGGGAGAGCCCATATCTTTGAGTAAACCCTCCATCCGGGTCAGTTCCAGTTTCACATTTCCTGAGTAGCGTTGATAGATATGGTCCAAAAATTCCTGATATTGCATTATTCCTCTATTCTCTGTGATGATGTTCGTCTCTTTTCCAAAACTTAAGGAAAAATAGCGGGCATAGGTATCGCCCGCTAAAATCTGATTATTGGCAATTTATTACTATTAGTTGTCGATGGGACCGAACTTTTCGGGGAAAAGTATGGCTCTGAGGGCAGTGTTATCTTCTTTGCGTTTCGCAAAGGCATTGTCATCAGTCTGCCAGATTTTAATGTATTTCTCCACCATTTCCCGTTTTCTTTTACCGTTGTTTCCGGTTTCGACGTTGATATAGTCAAGGTCGTCGATCATATAGTTCTGCAGCTGGGTAGGTTCCATGTTTTCATAGAAAATCTTGGGCAAGAAATGGTTAGGGAACCCTTCCAGATTCGGGCAATAGACGATCACGCCATAATTGTGTTTGACTTCGTCGCCGATGCTATCTGCAATGTATTTGCCATAGACTATGTATGGCTTTTTTTGGCGTGCAGTTTCGGGGCAATGGTTTGCTTTGCCCAGATAGTAACTACTTTTATCCATAGCTTTACGGGTATTCCTGAGGACTTCGAGGTCCCCCTGAAAATCCTGATTGGTATCTCTGAGGTAGTCGGTGGTAGCCACCCAGATTTCTTTCATGTTATTAATACAATCTTCCACGTTTTGCTCTTTATCCAGGTTATAAAAATTCGGAATCGCCAGAACAAAGATCAAAGCGGCAAAAAGAATTATACTAAGGACAGTATATACCGAGATTCCATTTTGGTTACGCAGCATTTTACGCTCCTCTTGATTTATAAAGATATGCTCTTTTGGAATGCCATATTCCGTCAAGCCTTTTTTCGGTTTGGCAAGATTTTGCCGATATAATTGTAGGTCTCCGGGATATCCCGAAAACGCTCCTGATAATTAGTTTTAGGTTCGATTTTGTGGCCGCCAAGTCTTCTGGAAACGTTGGTCTCGCCCCAATTGTAGGCAGCCAACGTGAGACTCCAATTGTCATCATACTTGGCTTGCAGGTATCTCAGATAGATCGCCGAGATCTTTAGGTTGTAGGGAGGGACAAAAAGCAGCCCGCGTTTGTGGTCGTGATTGATGTAATACGCTGTATTCTCTTGCATTTGCCCCAGACCGATCGCTTGTTTGCGCGAGATGGCAAAGCTGCGGAAATTGCTTTCCGTGCGGATAAGGCGATAGAATAAAGCCGGATCTATCTTGTAATAGACCGCCACACCTACCGTCATTATCCGCACAGAAACCGGGTTGTAAGTAAGAATTACAAGCAAAAGCAGGATAGTGAGGACCAATCCAAAGAAACTAAACTTTTTCTTCTTTGCCATATCCGGCTCTTGCCTTGCCAAGGCAAGAGCTCTTCAGCTTTTTTTACTGAAGGCTCTTCTTATAATCGGTTAATTTGAGCACGTGAGACAGCTCTTCACTGATGATTCTCCCCAAAATCTTGCGGGTAGCGGGAAATTCTATGCTATCTTTAAGCGCATGGAAATACAGCAGAGTGTCTTTCTCAAAGGAGATGGCAAAATCCAGGATTTCCATCAGGTCTTTGGCACTTGTCGCTTTTTGGATGGCAGCTTCTTTGCTGTTGAAAATACGGGCATCCACGATGGTTTTCAGATATTTTGAGACCAATTCCCAATCCTGAGTGAGCTCCAGATTTTCCATATCTTTGTCTTCTCTCAGAGCCAGGAAAGTCTTTTCATGCCTGAGTTCTTCATCGCGCAGAAATTCGATCAAGGCCTTCGCTTCGTTATCCAAATCCTTGCGTTTACTGGCCTCATGATAAAAAGCATAGCCGTTTTGCTCTATCTGAACCGCGAGTTCGATTACTTCATTTACAGAGTATATTATCATTTATTCCTCCTTGGGGAATGTGATAGTTTCTATCTTTTACATAGGATGGCAGACGGTGAAATTCTGTCAATATAAAAGTGCTTTGAATCTCTCACAGATCTCACAAATATCACAGATTCTTTCTATAAATGGATTCCCTTTCGAAGCTAAGAAAGGAAGTTGAGCCCTCCTTCACTCTACTTCTCCCAAAAGTCAATCTGAGTAATCTGCGCGATCTGTGAGAGACCCCAAATAAGCTGATCTG
>CAXZAB010000137.1:0-6628 GCA_964293715.1 uncultured bacterium
CTTCCCACGATTTTGAGCAGTTTACCGTTCTTGAAAGATACCACCAGCACAGCATTCTCATCTGTGCCATTCACCGAAAGCACCACACCCTCTTGATGTTCATCGTGCCAGACTTTTTGGCCCACACTGAAGCATTTCTGGCTTTCACGGACCTTGTGCTTGGGCTTTTGATAGCTGCTGCGCGGCCGTTGCAGATCAAAAGCATCGCTATCCAAGACCTCATCGCTGATGCCACTCAAAAACATGCTGGGCTTGGTGATTTCGTATTTATCATAGAGTCTGCGCGACAAAGCCAGGCTCAGGATCAGTCTGCGTTTGGCGCGGGTGATGCCCACATAAAACAGCCGGCGTTCTTCTTCGATTTCCTCTCTGGTCTCCATACTCATGCGATGCGGGAGCAGCTCGTTCTCAAGACCGGCAATATACACTGTTTCAAATTCCAGGCCTTTGGCATTGTGCAGAGTCATCAGGCGCACACTTTCCAGATCGTCCGAAACTCTGTCCAGATCAGTCTGCAAGGCGATATAAGGCAAGAAATCCTCCAGCAGTGCAGCCCTCTCATTTTCCTGGGCAAAGCGTTCTGAAAATTCATTTACTGAGGCCACAAATTCGATCAGGTTTTCTGCACGGGTGATGTCTTTGGGATCGCTGCTTTTACTGTAAAGGCTGATCATGCCCAGCTCTTCCACTATTTCTTTCACCAAATCGGCCACAGGTTGAGTCTTAACAGACTCGCTCCAGGTTTGCATCAAGCGGGCAAATTCACTTACCCGTTTAATAGCGGCAGCCCGCAGCTCCTTGACCGCACCAGGGTTCATAACGGTCTGATACAAGGAAGTACGTGTTTTCACGGCAAAACTCAGGAGCCTGGTGACGGTGGTTTGTCCGATCCCGCGAGGAGGTTCGTTGATGATTCTCAGCAGGCTTTCATTGTCTGCGGGATTGCTCAGCGAACTCAAGTAGGCAATGAGGTCTTTGATCTCCTTACGTTGATAAAATTGCAAGCTGCCCACGATGCTATAGGGGATTTTCTTTTGCATCAAGGCATTTTCAAAGAGACGGGATTGGGCGTTTGTGCGATACAGGATGGTAATATCATTCAGATCGCTGCCTGCTTCCCAGAAGGTTTGGATTTCATAGGCGATGCTCTCAGCTTCTGTGCTGGCATCCGCATAGATCTGGAGCAGAGGTTTGATGCCCACTCCCAGCTCGCTCCACAACTCTTTAACATGGCGGTTTTTGTTGTGACTGATCACCTGATTGGCCAAATCCAAAATAGCGGTGGTACTGCGATAATTCTGCTCCAGGCGAATGGCTTTGACATCTTTGTAGTCGCGCTCAAATTCCAGGATATTGCGCAGAGTAGCTCCACGAAAACTGTATATAGCCTGATCATCATCGCCCACCACGCAGACCCTCTGGTGCTGCAAGGCCAATTGGTGGATGATCTCAAATTGGGCTTTATTGGTATCCTGATATTCATCGATCATGATGTATTGGAAGATATCCTGATATTTAGTCAAGAGTTCGCTGTTTTCTTTAAGCAAACGAGCCGTGTAAAGCAAGATGTCATCAAAATCCATAGCTTGATTCATGAGCAGAGCCTGTTGATAATGGTGGTAAATGCTGATAAAACCAGAGAGAAAGGCACTGCCTTCAAATTCTGCCTTATCAATGTCTTCGGGCAACATCAGCCGGTTTTTGTAGCGTCCGATGCGTCCCAACACCCTGTTCAGGGGATATTTCTTCACGTCAAAACCATGTGCCTTATAGATCTTCTTGAGCACGGATTTCTGCTCGTCTGTGCCGTAGATAGAAAAGTTTGCATTATAGGGCAGATATCTGGCTTCAAAGCGCAGGATACGCAGACAAATAGAGTGGAAAGTACCCACCCAAAGTGAACGAACGGGGATATTAAGCAGTTGCTCCAGCCGGATTTGCAGCTCCCGGGCCGCTTTGTTTGTGAAGGTAACGATCAGGATCTGCCAGGGCGGGACGCGCTTTTCTTTAATCAGATAGGCAGCGCGATAGATGATGCAGCGGGTCTTGCCGCTTCCGGCTCCGGCCAAGACCAGGATGGGGTGATCAATATCTGTGACCACTTCCCGCTGGCGGTCATTCAAATCACTCAGATAATCTATCATTGACCCGAAATGCGGACAAAATGCGGCGAGCTTGGCCTGCCCTCCAATCTGCCTGAAGAGAAATTCTTGTAGGCGGAGATGCGGTACCAGAAATCTCCAGGACCTACGGAGGGGTCGTTTGCATAACTATGCACAAAATTTTGTAAAGACTCGCCAGGGACATGCATTACCGTGTCCACTACCGCAAAAGCGCTGAAATAACCCAGACTGCGATAAACGTAGTAGCCATCTGTGTTGTACGCGTTGTTACTGTTCCATTGAAACTGGATATTGGGCGTGGAAGTTCCTGTGCCGGAAACCGTGCTTTGCAGGCCGCTCACATCTCCGGGTACGATGATATCTTTATTGAAATATGGATCCAGAGGATTATCGCGTTTGATGCCACAGGCGCTCAAAGCCAGGGTGACAAGGATGATGGGGATAAATTTTCGGATCATAATTCCTCCTAGAACCGGAATTCTACGCCGTTGGGAGTGATCTGCAAGGGAGAGCTGCTCCCGCGTTGGATGATTTCATCCCAGAGTCTGGCGTTGTATTCATTGGTTGAGATCACCACATCATAAAGATTATAGGCCCAGATCAAAGAACCCAGTCCCATCAGCATCAGCGAATAGTGGTGTGGTTTTTCGGCCTTGCCCCAGTAATCGTTGATATCGTCTATCTGATTTGCTGCATAGTATTTATCGTAGTTATTCTTAGCCTGGTTGTGGAAATATACCGCCCCGATTGCCGAGACCAGCTCCAGACTTAAGATCAAGGTAGCTTTGGTGTTATCTTTGGTGGAAAACTGTCCCCAGCCCGGCATTACCAAGCTTTTGAGTATATTTGCATTGAATCCTACTGATTCCAATTCATAAAGTTGGAGACGGTTTTGGCGGAGCAGAAGATCTTCACGATATTCAGCGCGGTCCTGATAGTCTTGCCAATTGTATTTGGTGGTATCAGAAAAAGCTTGAATATCAAAGGGTTTTGCCAGACAGAGGCTGAAGCTTAGCAAAAAAAGCAGCATCAGCAGAGGTTTTTGAAAAGTATATCTCATAGCCATATCCTTATTGCATCAGTGCTTCAGAGAGCTTGTTCAAGGGAATCACAGAGCGATCCCGCAGGTTTATCTGCCAGACGTATAAGAAGGTTTGGGTGGGGGTCAAAAGGTCGTATCTGGCTTCATATTTATATTGTCCGGTAGAGAGCAAAATCTTCCAGCCGCTATCCCGGATATCTTTGGGATCCATTCCCTGCGAGACTTCAGAGCGTTTGCCCTCGATGCGTCTTTGCAAAAGGCCGCCCCGGTATTCATTGATGATTCTGCGGGCAAATGCTGTAGGGTTGTTTTCGGCTTCGATGAGATTGCGCATGGTGGCGGCTTCTGCCTTGTATTCGTCTTTTGGATCCAGCGCAATGGCCTGATTGTAAAGCCTCAGCGCCTCGGCATGCTTTTGGGTGGCTTCCATAATTTCAGCTTGGGCAAAGAGCTCCTGAGCCTGCCGGATGTCTGCCTTCACCTTATTTAACCTGGCGATCGCAGCTTTCGCCGGAGCGTAATCCGGGATAATCTCAAAGGTCTTGTTGTAATGCAGCAAAGCGGCTTCAAAATCACGGGCTTCCAGAAGACTGTTTCCCTTTTGCACATAGAGCGAGGTGATCCCTTCCAGACGGGCATCGACCTCAGCTTGCTTGGTGGGATCATACTGCACAGAGATCCTAAACAGCCGGTCTGCTTCCATATAATCCTGAGCATTGATATAATCTTCGGCCTGAGCGTGATAGACGTCCGAAATCAGGTGATTGATGACATCCGATTTTACCACGGGATAGCGCGAGAGTTCAAAAAGCTCTTTCAAGGCATCTTCATAGTAACCCTGTCTCAGCAGTTGCTGGGCATAATCCGTCTTGGTATCTATAAATTGCTTCACATAATACCGGGCTTGAATCTCATAGGGATTGTTGGGAAAATTGTCAAAGAGATATTTGTAATCCAGCCAGGTGGAATTGCGATCTTGATACTCTTCCATATAGATACTGATGCGACGCAGCATCACCTGCGGGATCAGCGGGGAATCGGGGATCTCGCGAATGATATCGTCCATATAGGTCTTGGCCAAAGGCAGATCTCCTGCCGCGGCAGCTTCTTCGCCCATCTGAAAGTAAAGCTGCGCCAGTTCATTGTCTCCCATTTCGGAATTCGCCAATTTGAAGAAGCGGATGCCCAAGGAGCGGTTATTACGCTCCAGAGCGCTCTTGCCCAGTTCCAGATAGCAATTGCCCCGCAGCAGCTCTGCCCGGGTGACGATGGCGCCATTCTTCCCGATCCTGATCAGGTCATCAAGCTCCTGAATGGCTCCGGCATGAAGCTTATTATTGTAAAGCTCCTGTGCACTATTCAAACGGTTTATCTCACAACCACTGCTCAGCACCAGCCACAAAGGCAGGCAGAGGAGCAAGGGCAGCGCTTTTAATACTTTTTTGATCTGCATGTTCAAAGAATATCCTCAGAGTGTTTTTTATATAACATATTTCTGGCCTTGAGTGGCCTCTTGAAACCGGCTGTCGGGATTTTCGGCAAGCCACCTTCTGGTTTCGGGTCTGCATTCATGGGTGAGCAGAATGCGTTTGATGCCATATTCCCCCAGCTTTTGAATCTGCTGCAGCTCAGGGTGTCCGGCATCTACCAACAGAGTATGTGCGTTTTCCACAAAACCCGCGATGCTGTCTGTGGTGCTAAGGTCCGAACTATAGACAAAATCGCCTTGGGGAGAGCTAAGTTTCAACGAAAAGGCTTTTAGAAGATTTGGCAATTTATGGCTCTCAATCAATTCTTTATAACCCAAAAGATGGTCATTTTCACAGACGCTGATTTCGGGGAAGTCATCAGATACTTTGGACAGAGGAAGCATCTGCAGCTCAAAATCGAAGCGCCGGGGAAAGATGTAGAAGAACTGCAGCAGACCACGAAATTCGTCTTCCCGCTCGGGCAGATAAAGTTTGAGAGGCTTTTGGCGTCCTTGAAGATAGAGCATTTGAATCAGCATAAAGATACCGGTGACGTGATCGGGATGCAGGTGGGTGATGAGTACGGCATCCAGTTCATCCTCTTGGATTCCGGCTTTGAGCAAAACTTTGGAACATCCCTCTCCGGCATCCCAAAGAAAGGTTCTGCTTTGGGTTTTGACTAAAACGCAGGAATTATTCAGCTTCTCACTGGGCATGCCCGAGCCTGTACCTAAAACTTGGATCTGCATCTACTTCGCCTTCTTTTGATTGGCCGGTACCACGATCGGAATCTGATCCAGCTTGCGGCCAAAGAACAGGAAAAAGATGGCAAAGAGCAAGGTGCTAACGATGAGCAGCTCCCGGGAACCAATCCTGAAGATGATGATGGAAGTGAGCACAATCAACACGTTTATTGCATAAATAATGGCAGCAGTGACCTTTACAGAACCCAGCACGGTATTGATCCGGTGGGTGGAATGGTCTTTGCCGCCTTGCATCACATGCCTGCCATCCCGTCTGCGGGTAAAACTCACCAGCGAGATATCAAAGATGGCATAGCTCAGCAGCAGTACCGGCAAGAGATAAAAGAACTTATCATTGTATTTGATGCCGGCATATTGCGCCATCAGAATGCCCATGGAAGAGAGGAAATAGCCGATAAACATACTGCCGGCATCTCCCAAAAAGATCTTGGCAGGATTGAAATTGTAAGGCAAAAAGCCAAAAGTGGAACCGGCAAAACTCAGAGAAATCAGAGCAATAAGAGCCATGGCACTTTGATTGGAAGAAGTGGTGTTGGTGAGCGCAAAAGCAAAAAAGCCCAAGCCCAATATTCCCGCCATGCCGCTGATGACGCCATCCATATTATCCAAAAAGTTCATCGCATTCATCAAGCCTACCATCCACAGAACCAGTAGCGGGAGAGTGACATAGACACTGCCAAACATGCGCTGCAGTTCGGGAAAAGTGAAATTTGTGAGGATGAAGATCAGGCTTACCAGAAATTGTCCGGCCAGCTTGATCAGAGGCTGCATGCCGCGGCGGTCATCGATCACGCCAATGAGCACAATTATCACAGTGCCAGCCAGATAGCCTATCATCGGTGCATCAAAATACCGGCCCGGTGAAATCACCACATCATACACGCAGAGCAGGATGAAGCCTAAGGCCACAACCAGACCCCCCATCAGCGGTACGGTTTTCAGGTGCATTTTTCGGGCTTCGGGCCTATCTACGAAATTTATCTTATTAGCCAGCTTAATGATAAAAGGCGTGAGGCCATATACAAATAGCCAGGACATTATGAATACGCTAAGGTACTCATATATGCGAAAATTCATCAGGTTCTCCATACATTATTCTTGAGTCACCACACTCAATTGTATATGTATCTTGTCAATCTTTTTCCAGATTGCTGTAAACTGGAGCCGTCTTTGGGTAAAAGCCAGCGATATCAGGGGCAAAATGCGGCACAAACCGCTATCTATATATTT
>CAXZAB010000138.1:0-6620 GCA_964293715.1 uncultured bacterium
TCTTTATCTACCCTTAATCAAGCGTTAATTATTAACGCTTGATTAAGGGTAGATAGATAAGTGATCAAGTTTCCCAAATGAGAAAGGAGGACCCAAGAATGCTGGTTTATCCGTAGGATGAAAAAGACTCTCTTTCAAACTAAGCAGCTAAGCCCCTCTATCCCAAATTGATGTCTGAAATAGCGTCCCGTTCCCGCTTTGCGGGTATTATGTGTGGATAATACTGATATGAATAGGCTTTGGCCACTTATTCATCTTAAAGTGTAAAGAAAGTGGCGTGACTTGGGGAGAGGAATTGAACAGTCTCAGAGCAAGACAGGAACGTTACCCCTATATTTTACTTGACGGAAATCACCCCATAAATTATCAAGAGGTAAATTAACGGATTAATGCGAGGTAAATAATGCGATATCCAATTCTCATCATAACAATGCTCGGCTTGCTGCTGAGCCTTTCAGCCAAAGAGATTTTGATCTCTCCTGTCGAATATCGCGTCTTAGAAGCTCATGAATATGATCTGGACCTCACTACCAGCGTGAAGCTTGAGAAAATATTTGCCATTCTTGAGTTCGATATTTTGCGAGAAGACTTGAAAGACGCAGATCACTACAGTATGTTTCTGGCTTGCTGCGCAGGGATCGACAGATTAAAGATCAATGGCAAAAACGCTCTATATTCTCTCACTACAGGGCTGCATCCCCTGCATTTCGTCCCGCAATTATGGCAATTGGAATTGATCCAGGAAAAAGGGCCGGTTACCTGTTATTCCTTTGATCCCACCCTGTTTGACCAAGAGATAAATACTGTATATATAGAATATAGTTTTCCTATGCCCCCTTGGAAGATCCGGGCTGATGGCGCCAAAGCCTTGCACATAGGGAGCATCCCTTTCTTCTATCCCCGCAATTTCTACATTCCGGCGTATCTTTCCGTAACCATCAATACCACTATCTATTACAGTATGGAAAATGCGGATGAGATCATAGACAAAGGGAGTTCGAGAATCATCCGAAAAAAGATTATTGATACTATGGACGAAGATATTACCTTCGATCTGATCAAGGTGCTAAATTAGCTCAGTCTGGTAGAGCAACTGATTCGTAATCAGTAGGTCGGGGGTTCGACTCCCCCATTTAGCTCCAGCGTTACAGCGGTTTGTCCCAAAGTCCAGAGGACGTATATAGGACAAACCGCCGATTTATTTAAGCGGAAAATACCCCTCTGATCCGATACCTTGAGACATGAATATAGCGCAAAGATGGCAAACAATGAGGGGGGATTTATACCAACCCTTGAGACGTGACCCTATCCCCTTTTTTGTAGTAGAGACGACGTGGAGATAGTAGGATAAAACTCTCGTATCCCCAGGTTATATTTACCGTGACTTATGCAGGAAGGCTGCGGCAAGTCCTGAAATGGAATGCCTGGCTAAGATTCTCATTGACACAGATGGGTAAATTCAAAACTTTGAGTAATTGAAAACAATGTGGAGAAGAATATGCCCAAGATCTTGATGGTGATGATATTGATCATATCAGTAACCTTGCTTTATGCAGACGAAATAGACGATAGAGTGCGGGAATTGGAGCGTCTGAAAACTGAGCTAGAGAGTAAGGAAAACAAAATCCGGGAGACCGCTGCCAAAAAGAAAACTACCCAAAGCGAGATTCAGCGTACTTCTTCACTCAAACGCATCACCGAACAGAACCTGAAAAAACACCAGTCTGAACAGAAGACCGTGAGCGATTCTCTCTCGCGGGTACAACGGCAAATCCAAATAGCCAGTGAGAAACTGGACCATCTGCATCAAGTGCAAAATGATGAATTAAACATCTTGCTCAGGGTGGATTGCAGCTATAAAAATCAGGATATTGCGCATCGAGATCATCGCTATCTGAAAGAGTTGATTAATCACAATATACGCTCTATCAATATATTGGGCGGGCACAAAGTATCTTTGGAGCAAGCTCAAAAGATCACCAGCAACCAAGCTGCCAGGATCTTTAGCAACGTCAGAACCGAGAAAAATAAAAGCAGTACCTACAATAAACAGATTCGAAATCTTACCAATCAAAATAAAAAGTTAACCGCAGAAGAAAGCACCCTGCAAGCTAATATAGCCAAAATCAGGAAAGACGCAGCAGAGCTGGAAAATCTCATCAACCGTTTGATGGCAGACAGCGGCAGAGAGCCTTCTTCATACGAATTTACCCAGGCCAAGATACTCTGGCCGGTGCGCGGTGAAATCATCCGCAATTTTGGTCAGGAGACCCGGTCTTACAATACCTCCGTGGTGAGTAACGGCGTGGATATCGCTGTTCGCGAAGGCACAAAGGTGGTGGCCGTGGACAAAGGCGAAGTGGTCTTTGCAGATCGTTATGGCGGCCAGGGTAAAATGATTATTATAGATCATCAAAATGGCTTTTTCAGCTTGTATGGTTTTAATAGCGACCTCGTGGTAAAAAGAGGTGACACTATTGCCAGGGGACAGATGATTGCCCGTAGCGGGATGACCGGCTCGGCAAATCAGCCTTCCCTGCATTTTGAATTGCGCAAAGATGGTGCTGCCATCAATCCTTTGCCTTATTTTGAGAAATGATAATGCAAATCTGTAAATAAAATTACTATAACCTGATAAAGGATAGAATATGATCAAAGTTAAGAATCCTTCCCCTAAGAAGCTTATGAACATCCTGAGCAAAGATCCCTTGGAGCAGGCCAGTATCCTGCATTATACGGGGACTATGTGGGGAGTGGGAGCCCGGCTTTCGGCCGTCGATACCATCGAGCGGATCAATCAGCTCAAACAGCGCAGCAGGGACGGACTGATAGTTCTGGTGCCCAATATTCTGTGGTTTGAAGAAGCGGAGATTCCTATTCCAGACAAGCTTTACTCTCTGATGCAACAGTATTTTCCCGGCAACCTCAGCATAGCTTTCCCAGTGGATGATCCTCGCTTTGAGCATGTCTCTGTGAATGGGAAGGTGGCGTTTAGAGTGCCGCAAGACCCTTTGCTGAGACTCTTTATCGAGCTTTTGGGCGAGCCCATTATCAGCACTTCGGTCAATTACACGAATCTCCCTGCAGAAAATGATGCCGGCAGACTGGAGAAGATTTTTGGCTCGTGGTTTGATTTTGCCTTGTACCCTCCGAAAAAGATTATTCAGGATGGAGCCACAGCTTCGACTTTGGTAGAATACATCAGCAAAAGCGAAGGCGGCAGCGAAGACCTCAAATGCCTGCGCGAGGGCTCGGTTCCTTTTTATGAAGTGAAAAATTCCTTTTTCAAGCCTCTGGTGATGTTTGTGTGCACCGCCAATATCTGTCGCAGCCCGATTGCGGAGAAGCTCTTTGCCAAGATGATTCGTGAGCAAGGCCTCAGCCTGGACACCGATAGCAGCGGGCTCTTGGAAGGTGGACACATGATCTCGCTATCTTCTATGCAACTCCTTATGCAGCAAGGTATTTTGGGGGCTGAAGAGCATATCTCCAAACAGATTACACCGGAAATGGTGGCAAAATCCTGGCTGGTAATTACCATGGAAGAGCGGCAACGGGATTTCCTGCGTGAAGCAAATCCGGAAACCGCACACAAGATACTTACCCTCAATGAAATCACCGGCTTTGACGGCGATATAGCAGACCCTCACGGAACCAATATTGAGAACTATCGTGTGACTTATGCCCTCATCGAAGAGCGGCTGAACATACTCATTAACAAGATAAAAAACGACGAGATTATACTCTTTAAGGATAAAAAATAATGCAAATTACCGATCAGATTATTGCCGAACACGGCATCTCAACCCAGGAATATCAGTACATACTTGAAATATTGGGACGCGAGCCCAAGATGGTGGAATTAGGCATATTTAGCGTGATGTGGAGCGAACACGCCAGCTATAAGAACTCTGTGATGCAGCTCAAAACTCTGCCCAAAGAAGGGAAACTAATGCTGGCCAAAGCCGGAGAGGAAAACGCCGGAGTGGTGGATATCGGGGATAATCTGGCGATCAGTTTCAAGATTGAAAGCCACAATCACCCTTCCGCTCAGGAACCTTATCATGGTGCGGCTACAGGAGTGGGAGGCATCCTGCGGGATATCTTTACCATGGGAGCCCGGCCCATCGCAGCGCTTAATTCTCTCAGATTTGGCAATCTCAAAAACCCCGCAGTCAAACACCTCTTGTCCGAAGCCGTACGCGGCATTGCGGATTATGGAAATAGCTTTGGAGTCCCCACCGTGGGCGGAGAAATCTATTTTGAAGACAGCTACGAGGGCAATCCTCTGGTAAACGCCATGGCTATAGGACTCCTGGAGCATAAGGATCTGGCCAAGTCTGCCGCCGCAGGAGTAGGAAATGCCGTCATCATCGTTGGTGCAAAGACGGGCAGGGATGGCATTCATGGTGCGACTTTTGCCTCTATCGAGCTTTCAGAAGAATCTGAAGAGAAACGTACAGCAGTCCAAGTGGGAGACCCCTTTTATGAAAAGCTCCTGCTGGAAGCCACTTTGGAGATAATTGAGGCTGGATTGGTGGTAGGCATTCAGGATATGGGAGCTGCCGGACTTACCTGCTGCACTTCGGAAATGGCCGGTAAAGGTGAGGTAGGCATTGAGATCGACGTGAGCAAAGTGCCTCAGCGAGAAAGTGATATGAGCACATACGAGATTATGCTTTCGGAATCTCAGGAACGGATGCTGGTGATAGTGCTGCCGAAAAACATCGCCAAAGTCCTGGAAATCTTTAAAAAATGGGATTTGGAAGCTGTGCAAATTGGCACAATCACCGATGATAAATTACTCCGTGTAAAAAACAAGGGAGTGGTGGAAGCTGAGATTCATGCAGAGTATCTGATATTGGGTGGTAAAGCACCGGTTTATACCCGTGAAACCAAGCGTCCTGAGTATATGGATGGCTTGCAGAATGAGGATTTGAGCCAGCTAAACTTAAGTCATGATCTGAATGAAACCCTGCTTGAGCTTTTAGCAAGCCCGAATATTGCCTCCAAACACAAAGTCTTTGGACAGTATGATCATATGGTGGGAATCTCCACCATCGTCGAGCCTGGTAGTGATGCCGCCGTAGTCAGGATCCGGAACAGCGACAAAGCCATTGCCGTATCTACAGATTGTAATGGCCGCTACTGCTATCTTGATCCCTATGAAGGAGCCAAAGCGGCTGTGGCGGAATCCGCCCGAAACGTGGCCTGCAGCGGAGCCAAGCCCATCGCTATCAGTAATTGCCTGAATTTTGGCAATCCTTACAAACCAGAGGTTTATTACGGATTCGCAGAATGTATCCGGGGCATGAAAGACGCCTGTCTGGCCTTTGAAACCCCTGTAACCGGCGGGAATGTAAGCTTTTACAATGAAAATCCTGAAGGGGCTATTTATCCCACACCGGTAATCGCGATGCTGGGGCTGATGCAGGATTTCCGCAAGGCTCAGACTCAGTATTTCAAAGCAGCCGGAGACAAAGTCTTCCTCTTGGGGCCCATTGCCAAGAGCATCGGTGGCAGCGAATATCTCAAGGTGATCCATCACAAGATCGCCGGCCTGCCCCCTCGGATAGATCTGGCTATGGAAAAAAAGGTACAGGACATTGTAATAGATCTGAATGAAGCCGGCCTGATTCACAGTGCTCATGATCTCAGCGATGGTGGCCTGGCTATCGCTTTGGCGGAAAGCTGCTTCCATCCCGAGCAGACTTTTGGCTTCAAAGGCAAATTCTCACATAGCCAAGCAGCTGCCCTGACCTACTTTGGTGAAGCTGGAGCCAATATCATCGTCTCAGCGCCTAAACAGCATCATGACGAGATCCTCAAACTTGCCAAAAAATATGAGGTAGAACTGCATGAACTGGGCGAAGTGAGCTCAGCACAGTCCTTTGTAATCAATGATAATATCGATGTAAGCACTCTCAAACTCAGAGAAGCCTACGAAACTGGCATAACTCTATAAGAAGTGGAGGGGGAAATGAAAATGAACTTTTTCTTCAGTAATATCTTTTGGGGAATACTCCTGGTCTTGTGGGGCGCCTCATTGATCTTGAAGACTTTCAACATCAATATGCCCTTAGCCAAGATATTCCTGGCTGTAATCATCATCATGTTTGGCATCAAGCTGCTCATCGGAACCTCAAACAAGGCCGTGAAAAGTGAGCGCTCCCCAGGGAAAACCTATGTCCGCACCAACAAAAGCGGAGAGTATAACATGATTTTTTCGAGCGGGAGATTTGATCTCACCGATTTGGAAGAGGATGCCAACGATATTGAAATCACTGTGGTATTTGGTTCGGCTGAAGTCGTTTTGCCCAATCATTTGCAATTCGATATCGAACCCACTACGGTTTTTGGAGCCACGGTGCTTCCTGAGCGGAGTCAATACGGTTTTGGTGATAGCCATTTTCAGGCCGGCAGTGGGCAGGGCAGAGCCATACATATCGAGTCCAACGCCGTCTTTGGCCGCATAGAATATATCTTCCAGGATCTGCCTGGCCAAGAAACTCTCGAGCCTCTGGATCCTGAAGCAGACGGCGCAGGTACCGACAGCGGTTTTTAAGCTCAGCCCATGAAAAAACTGGCTATTATCATCGCTTTGGTGATGATTGCAAGGA
>CAXZAB010000139.1:0-6540 GCA_964293715.1 uncultured bacterium
CTTTCAAGATTGAGATAGCTGTTTTTCTTGTGTTCCAAAGACAGCGAAAATTCATTCTTCAGAGCCTGATGAATATAGACCTGGCTCAGTTTGGCAAAAAGATTTGCTCCGCTTTGCTCTGCGGCGTCATACAAGTCTGGAAAGCTCACCGGCCCAGGCAATTCTCTGAGGTAGGAATTGTAATTCAGCAGCAGCTCCCAATAGTGCTTTTCCTGATGGTACATACCCTTTAAAAAGAAATAATCCGCGGCTTTGCGATTGTTCAGACGGGGATATTCGGCATCGGGCTCCCAGGCGGGTTCATACTTGAAGTCATTGCGGGCAGCGTAATGTGAATATTCTGCGCTGAGGCTGTATTGGGCTCTGGCGATAGACGCCAGATAGCGCTGGGAATTCATCCCAAAGCTGCCCAAACCGGTCTCTATTTCGCCCTTGGCGTGCTCTTTGGGACTGGTGGTAACTATATTGACGATGCCGCCAATGGCAGAAGAGCCGCCATATACGGAAGAGGAGCCCTTGATGATCTCAATATGGCTGATCTGAGAGGCTGGAATACGAGAAAAGTCAAAGGCTTCGCCTGCGGAATTGACTGCCACACCATCGATCAGCACCAGGGTGTGGCGGCTGAGATTACCCAGGATGGAAAGGCTCTGAAATTCACCGGTGAGCGGAGTATCCGTGCTGGTGATAGAGTGATGGCCCAAAAGGAGATCGGCCGAACTGCGGTTTCCGGAATTGGTATCGGGATAGATAATCTTGGCATCCAGAGCCGGGGCTGCTGAGCTTTGATAGTGATCATAGACCCTGATGGTGTGCAGGGCGAGCGGATCTTTGCTGAGTACGATGCTTGCAGGCAGGTTTTGGACGGGAAGCTCGCGTTTGCTGTAACTGAGGCGGGAAAACTTGAGCAGAGTGGCCTCGGTTTTGATGCTGAAATAGCCATCATCACCGCTGAGGGCTTGCGTTTTGCCCCCTTGCACCAAGACGTTTGCGAGAGGTTTGCCCGTTTCATCCACCACTTGGGCGCGGTATATTGTACCCAGGATGAAGGCTGGCAGGCACATAGCCAATATGGACAGGCACAAGACTTTAAAACGCATCGATGCTCCTTACTTAGATTTATAAAGTCAGTTTTTGAGTAAGCAGGAGATTGGTCAAGAAAGTTCTTTGGCTCTTCCTCAATTTTCCCTTTAGGTACAGGGAGATTGGAGTCTATCTAAGAGTAGCCCATACCTTTGAAAATTCCAGAAGGGATTGAGACATTTTGCATAAAGCATTTGACAAAAAGCACGCTGCATACACTTTGGCATGATAGCTTCAATGTTTCAAAAAATCAGGAGGCTATAAATTCAGAGTAATGAAAAATAAGGATATGAAATAGCAATGCGAACATTTGACACGATTCTTCCCTACCTGAAGAAGAGTTATAAAACCATACTCGGTGGCATCATCATGTTGATCCTGGTGGACATAGTACAATTGATCACACCTAAGGTGATGCAATACGCTATCGACAGCATCCAGGCGCGTACGATAGACCAACGTGGGTTGGTCTGGATAGCCCTGTTAATCATAGTTTTAGCTTTCTTGGTGATGGTGCTGAGGTTCTTTTGGCGAATGTTAATCATCGGGAACTCGCATCGGATCGAGCAGAGCCTGCGGCAGGATTTTTACAATCATTTGCTGAAGCTTTCGCAAAACTTTTTTAACAAGAGCAAGACCGGTGATCTGATGGCCTATGCCACCAATGACCTGAATGCGGTGCGCATGCTGTTTGGCATGGGGCTGATCGCCTTCATGGACATTGTGCTGATGACGGTCGCAAGCTTTTCCTTTATGGTTTCCATAGATTTTAAACTCACTCTTTTAGCGATCATTCCGATGCCTTTCTTGTCCATTACCATAGGCTATTTTGGCAAGAGGATGCACAAGCGCTTTGCCAAGGTGCAGGCCGCCTTTGCCAGTATGAGCGGCAGGATTCAGGAAAGCATCTCCGGGATTCGCATCGTGAAAGCCTTTGGTCAGGAAAAAAGCGAATTGGACAAGATAGATGAAGTATCTCAGGTCTATGTAGATGAAAACATCTCAATGGCCAGGATCGCGGGCTTTTTCCATCCTTTCCAAGGCTTTATTATCTCCTGTTCGATGATTATCACCCTCTATTTTGGTGGCCGGGCTGCCATCCGGGGAGATATCACCATCGGTGGCTTCATTGCCTTTTTCCAATATCTGGGCATGTTAATCTGGCCGATGATTGCCATTGGCTGGATCGTAGATATGTATCAGCGGGGCACCGCTTCGCTCAAGAGATTGAACGTGATCTTCTCTGTGGAGCCTGAGATCAATGACGATGAAGCCGATATGAGCATCAAGAGTATCGCCGGCAAGATCGAGATCAAAAACCTCAGCTTCCGCTATGGAGAGGATCTGCCTCTGGTTTTCAAGGATATTTCCACCTGTATCGCTGAGGGCAAGACCTTGGCGATCGTGGGGCCTACCGGCTGTGGTAAGACCACTCTGATCGAACTTTTGGTGCGTATTTACAATCCCCCGAAAAACACGATTTATGTGGACGACCGGGAAGTGCATCGCATTCCGCTGCAAGTCCTCAGGCGCGATATGGTCTTGGTGCCGCAGGATATCTTCCTGTTTTCTGATACTATCGCCAACAACATCCGCCTGGGCAATCCCGAAGCCAGTGATGAAGAGGTCTTTGAGGCCGCGCGCATAGCCAATGTATATAATGAAATCAACGAATTTGACAATAAATTTGAAACCATGGTGGGTGAACGTGGCGTTACTCTCTCAGGAGGGCAGAAACAGCGTGTAGCTATTTCCCGCGCCCTGCTTACAAACCCTCAGGTCCTGATTTTGGACGACGCCCTCTCTGCTGTGGATACGAAAACCGAGAGTCAGATCCTGGAGCGTCTCATCAAAGACCGCAAGGAAAAGACTACCATCATTATCGCCCACCGTATCTCGTCTATCCAGCACGCAGACAACATCATCGTGCTCACCGATGGCGTGATCAAAGAGCGCGGCAATCACGATTCCCTGATCCGGGCGGGTGGCCTGTACCGGGGTCTGTATGAAAAACAGAGAATCCGGGCCCGTTTAGAAGATGAAGGGGGTGAATCATGATGCACGGTGGATCCTTTGGTACTGATGATCTGAAGAACAGAATATACGATCGTCGGCTTTATTCCAAGTTGGCTTACTATCTGAAGCCATATCTGAAACTTGTAATCATCTCTTTTATGGTGCTGATGGTGGTGACCGCCGCGGAAGTGGTCCTTCCTCTGCTTGAGCGTTCTGCCATTGATGACCACATCGTGTCCGACAAATCAATCGCCGTCTTTGCGGATGAAGCCCGTTATCAGGGCTTTATGCAGCGTAACGCTGCTGTGAAACTGAAGGAATATACACATGATGCCACCCATTTTGTGGTGATCTCTTCCCGGGATCGCAATAAGATGGACAAGCCTGAGCTGAAGAGTCTTGAAGACGAAGGCATCATTAGCCCCAAAACGGTATTTATCGTAAATGATAACCCCAAAAACCGGGAGATCCTGAGCCAGCACCTCATTTTGGACGATAATCCGGAAGATGGCATTGATGACCTGGCGGGGTATTTCTTTATCGGCAAGGATAAGATTGCCATAGCCAGAGATCAGATGCTGGAATTGCCCAGAAAAGAGCGTTTGGTTGTGCGCAATGATTCCTCCAGAGCGCTATTGGTTCTGGCGGGTATTTACTTTTTCCTCATTCTGGTGAGTTTTGTAGCCGGTTATATCATTGCGGTGATGACCACTGTTTTTTCCCAAAGAGCCATGAATGACCTCAGGCACGATGTCTTTGCCCATCTGCAAAAGATGCCCACTCAATATTTTGATAAAAATCCTGTGGGAAGGCTGGTGACCAGGGTTACCAACGACATCCGCGCCATCGACGAGATGTTGGCCAGCGGAGTGATTTCGATAGTGCAGGACGTGGTCCTGGTAATCGCGATCATAATACTGATGATGGTCTTGGATTGGCAACTGGCCCTGGTGAGTATGGCGATTCTGCCTCTGCTCGTCTGGATCATTGTCATCTTTAGAAAGAAGACACGGGTGATCTACCGCCGGGTGCGTAAGCTTCTGGCTCAGATGAATGCCACCTTGGCAGAACATATTGCCGGACAGAAAATCATCCAGCTTTTTAATCAATACACGCACAAGCGGGACGAATTTGGCGAGATCAACCACAGCTATTTTCTCACTTCGATGAAGCAGCTGAGGCTCTTTGCTTTTTTCAGACCTATCATCCACGTCTCTTCACAGATTGCCGTGGCTGTAATCATCTGGTACGGTGGTGGACAGATCCTGCGCAACGTAATCACAGTGGGCCTGCTGATGGCCTTTACCCAATACATCCGCAAGCTCTTCCAACCCATCAATGACTTCAGTGAGAAATTTAACGTGCTGCAAGCCGCTTTGGCCGGTGCCGAACGCATCTTTGACCTCATGGATGAGGAACCGGAAGACTATCGCTATGATCTGACCACAAACGTAAAGCTCAACGGTGAGATCGAATTTGAAAACCTCTGGATGGCTTACAATGATGAAGAATGGGTGCTCAAAGATATCAGTTTCCACATCCGTCCCGGAGAAAAAGTAGCCCTGGTGGGGCACACCGGCAGCGGCAAGACCTCCATCGTAAATCTGATTTTGGGTATGTATCCCTATCAGAAGGGACGCATCCTGGTAGATGGTAAAGATTTGCACAGCTATGCCTTAAATGATATCCGCGGAGATGTGGGTATCGTGCAGCAGGATGTCTTCATCTTCAGCGGTAATATCAGCGAAAACATAGCCCTGAATAATACCCATCTTTCCAGGGAAAAGATCAAAGAGCTGGCAGAGCACGTAAATGCCGATAAATTTATCCAACATTTGCCTGGGAAATACGATGAGGAAGTGATGGAACGCGGCGCTACTCTCTCCACCGGACAAAGACAATTGATCGCCTTTGCCAGAGTTCTGGCCTACGATCCCTCCATCTTTATCCTGGATGAAGCCACCAGTAATATCGATACCGAGACCGAGATCCTGATTCAGGACGCCTTGGAGAAGATCACCAAAGGCCGTACCTCGATCATCATCGCGCACAGGCTTTCCACCATCCAACACGCGGATCGCATCATCGTGCTGCACAAAGGCAGGATCGTGGAAGAAGGCTCGCACTTTGAGCTGCTGGATAAAAAGGGCTTGTACTATGATCTGTATCGGCTGCAATATACTTAGGTTAATTGAGAATTGAGGATTGAAAATTGAGAATGTTGGGCGGACTCCGTTCCGTCCTTACTGCTTTCCTTGTGTAGCGCAGGACGCCGTTCCTGCGGAAGAACGATAGCAGAATATTGGTTTGTTTCTAAAGATATGGGAAAATAAAGCCTCTACCAAATACCGTTTCGCAATAAAAGAACAAAGTCTCTCTCAGATACGTTTTCGAAAGGAACAGCGTCCTGCGCTACTGCCTTCAATTTGCCTTTAATATATCTTCGACTCGAGATGACTCAGGATCCCAAGGCATCTCGAGTCGAAAACATATTAAAAGCGTGATCAAGGGGAAGGCGTCCCCCTTGGATTTTATGCCTTGAGAGCCGTGATGGAAGAGCTCTGCTGCTGCCCAGTGTAAAAGGGCGGCCTAATTCACATGGGCAGATTAGAGCAATGTTTTGCAGGTTATTGCATATAACCTGCAAAAAACACTTGACAATTAGTTATATGCAGTTATCTTTGCATTATATTGGCAGCTAATCTGCAGATCACCTAAGGAGACGAGCCATGATAATATATTTTAGCGTGCAAAACTTCCGCTCATTAAGGGATAAAATTACTCTTGATTTCAGAGCTACAACCAATGCTGAATTGGCCGATTATTATATTCAGGAGTTCCCGGATTTGAAGCTCAAACTCTTAAAAATGGCGATGATTTTTGGGAAAAACGCCTCCGGCAAAACCAACATTTTGAGAGCGCTTGATTTCCTAAGGAATTCCATCCTTCAACAAGACACGGACAAGAACAAACCCACTGGGATTCAGCCTTTTGCACTGGATAAGGACAAGAATTCAGTATTTGATCTAAAGTTTGTGCATGAAGATATTGTCTATCAGTATCAGCTCACACTCAATCAGACAATAATCGTTAAAGAACATTTACACTATTGGCCCAAAGGCACTAAAACACGGGTGTTTACGCGTGATCTACAAAAATTGCTTAAAGAAGCTGAATACAAATATAATTGGTCTGGTTCAAAGGCTAACAAAACCTTGATAGAAAACCTTGAACTGACTGTGCCGAACCAATCCGTATTGGCGTCTTTGAAAAAATACAATTACTCAGGCCCTATGCAGCAGGTCTTTTCCTGGTTTAAGGACACCCTGGCTCCGATCGTGGAACCAAATACAAGCTTGATTCCTTGGAATCTTCATAACTTTTTGAATAGTACAGGGTCATGTAATTATAAAGACTTCTATGTACAGCAATTGCAAACTG
>CAXZAB010000140.1:0-6471 GCA_964293715.1 uncultured bacterium
CCACCCTGCTGTGCTAGCTCGTCTCTAATAGAAATATATTTACTTGCTATTTCCGATTTTCGGGTACTACTGGCGGAGAATAGCTCGTTTCTCAACGCTGATAATTGATCTATATAAGTCACTAAGATGCTATCGACATCTAACGGAAGATCTATCAGGGAGTTGGCTGCGACGATTTTAAAATCAAGATTGGGCAAAGAGAGTATTCCTCGATTATCAGCATTATCGTCTATCGATTCGTCAACGATAAGTGATAGGAATAAGCGAAGCTTTGATATCTCCACTGCTATAGGCTGAATATCTATACCAAAAATACTGTTTCGAATTAATGCGAGTTTGATAATGTACTCGAAGTTCTGATACTTCAACTGTTTTTGAACATGCTCTTTGAAAATGTCATCTTGGATGCTATCCAATAGCTTTTGTTTCCAGTGCATCAAGTTAGGGTCGATTCGATTAATAACAAATAACATTTTATGTAGCAATCCCATTAGAAACGCTCCACTACCACAAGCGGGGTCGATTATTCGTATTGTATCAAGGGATTCAATTATCTTTTCTACTTGGGATTCAGTAAGCTCAGCAGTAAAGTCATGACTTGAGACTATATCTTCGATGAGTTCTTGAGTTAATCCCGTTTTAGCACAAAGGGAAAGTATCAAACTTTGATCAACCATATAGCTTACTATGGCTCTCGGCGTATAATAACTACCAGTTGCTTTTCTTGCTGTTTCTCCAGTTTCTGGATTGATTTCAGCCAACAAGTTTTCAAATACGCGACCAAGCATTTCCGGATCAATAGATATCTCAATATCTATACTGGATGATTCATCCACTGTGAAATTATACTTGTCAAATTCTTCAAATAATTCAACGAACCACTGGTCTGGTATTTTCAATGTGTTTATAAAAGATGAATTGCCCAATTCGTTTGGCATATAAAAGTCTTTTTCCTCACTATCAAAAAGCCCTCCGTTAAGAAATGGGATTTGATCCCAAGGAGATTTTCGATACTGCTGTGTTCGTTTGTTTATGGGTTTGTTAAGAACCTCAAAAAACAACGGCTCTAGTATCGAATGATAGTAAGAGAATAGGTGCTTTGAATTAACCCCATCTTTGGAAAGGATATTCTCCGGAATCAAGGGAACTCCATTGGATGAAATCTTCCTCTTTAAAAACCAGCAAAATTTTAGTCTGCCAATTAAGCGCACAGAAAATTCTTTCGTTTTTGCTATATCATTTTCTGGGTAGGAGATTAGTCTCTCGAATTTGACATTTTTATTACCGACTATTCTGTCACCTCCAACTAGTTCACTGAACTTTCTGGCAATGAAAGTGTAGAATTCTCTTGTCACAGGTTCGAGCGCAAAAGCTTCTTTGATGTTACTCAGCGAATCGAGTTTTGCGTAAGCTATCTGCTGTACGTAGGTATGATATGGCTTTCCTTTTTGTACATAGAAAGAATACCTGCGATAGCTGCTATATGGTCTTTTCGTTCCTGAATATACCGGATAAACCAGACTAAACCGGAAAGAGTAGTCCATGTCATAGAAAACAAACAAACCTGCCTGTGCATAATTATTTTTCAGAATTTCCACAGATTTGTCGTACTGTTTTCTTCTAAAAGACCTTTCATCTAATGGCTTTTCTGTTTTAATAATGTGAATTGATATTTTGTCACCTTGAGGTAGATCAATTACGCCAAGTTCTACAACATTAGTAAAATCGTCATCAATGTATTGTTTAGCGCTCTTATCAATTTGCAGGAAATAATTCGAATGGCTATCAAAATAATCTATCCAGTTTTCTTTGGAAAAGTTTGAAGTTAATATGATTTTACTCATGTTGTAGTTCCTTTTACCTTATTCTCCACTGCCACAATCACCTGCTGTTCATAGGCTTTGAGGCTTTCTTTTACCTGTTTCAGGTAGTTTTTGCCCAGTTTCTTGCTCAGGACCCTAAGCTCTTTTGCTATGTGCGAATAATCCAGTTTGCCATCTTTATCCCAATCGCTGATGGTCCTCAGTGTGTATTCCGCCAAGGTTCCATAGTCCTGAATATCCTCACGCAGCATGATGATAAAGGCGCGCCAGGGCATCAGCCCGGGGACATCCTGCAGCAGAAGATAGGAAAGCAGATTGAAAGCCTTCACGGAGTTACTCTGCTGGGACTGTTTGAAACTGAACCTTTCGGCCTCATCCTTGAGCGCCTGATAGTTTTCCCAAAAGCTATCGCTAAGGGCAAGCTGGGCTGTATCCGGGCTGCATTGGATTCTTTTGAGAGCTGTTTCGATGGGCAGCGGCAAGAGTTGCTCATTTTCATCCATGAAGTCCTGGCTTACACAAAAGAGTTTGCCTTTGCGGATGAACATGATAAGTGAATCCTGCAGGTCGGCTTTGGCGGTCTTGATCCTGATGGGCATTTCGTCCAGAGCCTTTACGCGCTCTGGATACTTGTCTTCCCATTCCCGCATTTGTTTTTTGAGCCGGGTATACAGGCTTTCGGCTTCCTGCTCGTAAGGATTGGTCTGCACTTTGGCAAAGAGTTTCGCCGGGGTGGGCTCTTCTTCGGCATCAAAGATGCGGGCGTCTTCACCCAGGGTTTGATGGATCATAAACATCTTGTGAGAGGCTATTTCGCGGCTTTTTACGATGTCTGCTCCCTGCTCGCTGGGGAAGAAATTCGTGATATACAGAGTATCAAAGACCTTTTTGCTGATGCGGTTTATGCGCCCTACGCGCTGGATCACACGCACCGGGTTCCAGGGAATATCGTAATTGATTACCATAAGGGCGCGGTTCAGGTTGAATCCTTCCGAAAGCTTATCCGTAGCAAGCAGAATATCATATTGGTCTTTTTGCTTTTTCTGGGGGTAGGCAGCGTCAAAATTGCTATTGATCTCTTCCAGGTGGGTTTTACTGATGCCGGAGGAGATCACCAGGACCCGCTCTCCAAAGTTATCAGTCAAATCTGTCTCCAGATATTTTACGGTATCGGCATATTCGGAGAAGATCACCAGCTTGGGTGATGGCTCACCTTTTTTGGGAGGAGTGTCAAGCGCTGCTTTCACATTCTGGATCAAGGCCAGGCGTTTAGGATCGTTATTCACTAGCTCCAGAGCATCGATTTCGTCGATGATTTTATTGAAGAGCCGGCTGTCGGAGTCGATATCCTCAAAGAATTGATCTTTGAAGCGGAATTTATTCACGTGGTAAATCCGGTCTTTCTTGCCGTCTTTATCTTTGCTTTCTTCGGCAAATTGGATGAGGAGCTCATCAATATAGTCCGCATCTCCGGATTCGGCCTTGTTGATCAGCTTGCGGTCCAGCACATAGCGGCCGTTTGAGTTTTCTATAAATTCGAGAATTCTTTCATAGGTATTACGGGAATTTACGATGCTTTGGCGGAAGGCCCCAAAAGAGCTTTCAAAGCGTTTTACTAATTGCCGCCTGATGATGTCATAGAGGTTGTCCTGACTGAGTCGATCTATCTGCTCTTGTCTGCTCATCTTGGCAGAGGCAGAGGGATCACCTTCGTAGGTGTAGGGTTTGTAGATGGGCCCTCTGAAGCGATCTGCGCTATCGGGATTATCCGTAAAATAGAGTTCTATTACCCTGTCGTAAAAGGCAGATTGCTCGGTGCTTAAGCAGTAGTACCACTCTTGGGGACTATCGATCTGGGAGAGCTTGCCCACTTCATCCTGGTAATCCGGATCACCCAGCAGATCCAAACGGTTCCTGCGGATCGTGACGGGTTCGATAACCTCACGGATCTGCCCGGAGAGCAAGGCTGAGCGCTTAATCACTTTTGTGATATTGACCGGTTCATCACCAAATAGTGAGCTGTACTTTTTTTGCGCTTCGTCTCTTTTGGCAGGATCTTTGGATTGCCAGTTTTTGCGGATAAAGGCCAGGTCTTTGAAGAGGCTGTTGTAAAAACGGAAGAGGTCCACAAGATTGCTGCTGAGCGTGATGGTGGACTTTTTGGGAACGATAAAGAGGCTCAGCATGGCCAAGATGTCTGCCGGGGAATTATTGAAAGGCGTAGCCGTGAGCAGGATCACTTTGCGGCCGCGGCAGATGGATTTCAGCTTTTCATAGCTTTCGGTATTGCTATTGCGATAGCGGTGCGCTTCGTCCACTACGATCACTTCAATGCCTTGGGCGGTTTCCAGATAATCGAGGATGGCATCCAGATTTCCTCCGGAGCGCACTTCCCAATCGTAAAGTTCAAAATCTTCTTTGTACTTGTTCCAGCCGGAGCTGGCGCTATCGTCACCAATCAAGCCCGGAGGGCAGATAATAATGCCCCGTTTATCCAGCTTGCGCGCGATGAGACCAGCAATGATAGATTTTCCCAGACCCACCACATCGGCCAAAATTACACCCGAATTCTCTTCGATGATGGACATAGCCTGAGTAACCGCATCGATCTGGTATTTATAGGGTATATAGCCTTTTCTTTCCAAGAGGAGCGAGATGAAGCGGCTGGACTCATATTTATAGAAGCTATCCAGCCAGGTCTTGACCACGAACATATAAGCATCAAAGGGGTGAACGGATTTGAGCAGAGTCTTTTCCTGGATATTCTGCAGCAGCCTGGTCTTTTCTCTGTCCGCTTCGGTGATCTGAATAGCAGTGTCCCAGAGCTCATCGAAATACTTTTCAGCCTGCTCAAAGCCGTAATCGGCAATTTCCACATTGAATTCTTCCCGGTCACTAAGTCCTGCTTTACTGAGATTGCTGCTACCTGTGATAAAAAGCTGGTCGCGGGCTATCTGTAGGGCATTGAGTCGGAACAGGTATAATTTGGCATGGTTGGGGCGCAGGGTTTTACGGATGATGATCCTATCCGCGATGATCTGATCTATGATGAAACGGGCCTGCTCATAAAAGGTTTCATTGTCGAAGATATCTGTATTCAAAGCCTTCAGCACAGATTCATGATAATCTTCAATGCGTTCAATGCGGTTTTTGCTTGTCTTGTCAGCATATTCCACCAGCCCATAGCTTTGCGCATCTATATTTAGGCCCACCAAGATCTTGAGGATAAGGTCGGGATTTTTTTTTAAACTATCAATCAATTCCGCGATCCCGGAAAAATAAAAGAAGCCCACCAGGATTTTGAGCTCTTCACTTTCTTTGATCAAGGTGGAAAGCCGGGTTCTCAAACTCTTCTGGCCGGAATTTGTGATGAAATTGCTCATGCTGTGCGTCCTGTGTAATTAAACAGCAATCCCACAGAAAACTCTTTGATCTTTGCAAGCGTTACCATGGGTTTTCCATTTTTTAGATTCATTATGTCTCCCGAATATCTTTTATGCTGGTGTTATTCCAGTTTTATGCGAAATCAGATTTTAAATATTATGGTATAAGTCATCAAGTGGCAATTAGATTTGAGTGAGTCTGGGAGTCAAGCACTTTCTCGAAGAGCGGCTTATATAGCGGCTATCCGTAGCGACCTTAGGGCCAGTTTTCTCAAAATTTTTCAGCATAGCAAATCAGAAAGATACAAGCTCAAGGACTTCTTTTACAACAGAATAACCGAGTTTATTGCTATCTGCATTATGTTGGTTATCCAGTACAAGAAAAGGTCAAAGATATGGGGATGTCGAGCCATTCAGGGCAGCACATTACCCACAGTCTTCCTTTTCCAATTAACTTGATTTTAACGAGCATTCAAGTCGAGATGACTCGAAATCTCAAGTCATGTCGACTTGACTACATCTTAAAGACAAGATCGATAAAGGAGCGTGGGTTTAGCTTTAGCTTTCTGATAAACAAGTCATAAGGCTGAGCACAAGCATAAAGATAGCCGATAATAGCAATCGTTGATGCTGCCTGAGAACCAGCAGGTTTAGATTAATAGTTTTAGCCTCAAGGTAGTTACGCATTAGCTTATTGAAAGGGATAAATAACATTATTAATAGCAAAAAATTGGGGTGAGACCCCGATCAATTCCCCTTATAAGTATATGGAGTACAAAATGGAAATAATCTATCTCTTCCTGGTCCTGCTCTTTGGTTTCGTGGTATTTCTGATTTTTACCTTGCGTAAGGCTATTGTAAACGTCAATAACACTTTGATAGCCTCAAAATCGAACCTGCAAACATTGTCTGGGGACATACTCAATAAGCTTGATACCAGCCAGGAAATCGCGCTCTTGCCCAGCTATCCCATTGCCGGGACCAGTCTGGAAGGGATTTCGTTTTACGAATTTATTGAGGCCAGAGATCTGGAAAAGCTGAAGAAATTGGAGCTTAAGAGTGCGGATGTCATCGTTATGGATATCCTGGAAAAGCTGGGATTTCAGGGGACTGCCGGCTATGGCGTGCAATTGGTTTCATCTATAAAGCATGTTTTAGCGGTGGATAGGGAAGAGGTTTCGATCACTTTTACCAAGGAAGCTATGAAAAGGCTGCACCTGGGCTCTGCCAGTTTCGTAAAGGACAAGAAAACCGGCTTGATCATA
>CAXZAB010000141.1:0-6456 GCA_964293715.1 uncultured bacterium
GTATTGGGGAATTCCATAATGAAATCTGCCAGATTGGGGAAGTGCCAGAATTGCAGACTTTCCGGCAGCCAGCCTGTGAGTATGGTGCCGATGCTGGTACGTCCGATGATGACGATAATAGCAGTGATCATCAACAGGTTTGATTCCAGCCCGCGGATGATAAAGGCTCTGTACGCCGCAGAGGCGATGAAGAAGGCCAGCAGTGAAAATAGCGTAGCCGAAAGCGGTAGATAGGCATTGTCAAAGAGATAGTCAAAGGGCTTGAGACCCAGCCAGGCTTGGATACCCTCTGCATTGCCCAAAATCCCGGGAGTTTCGCGCATACCCCAAAGCAGGCCAAAAGTGAGCATGAGCCCAAAGCTGATGAGCCCGGCCAGGTGATATTGCCAATTGGGAAGCTTGTGTACTATCTTGTGGGTATTCATCCTGATCAGACTGACTTGCCCCAAAAGGATGGCAAAGCCGGAGATAATCATAAACCAACCTTCCAAAGTAGAGACAATCTGATTAAAGGGACTGTGGGGTATAAATTCTGAGAGCAGAACGATAATGCCAACAATAAAAGCGAAAATAAGAGGTGCTGAGCGCTTCATGAGATTGCTCCTGTGATAAATTCTTTGAGGTGTGAGATGCCTAAGATCTCCAAAATCACGCCTACTATGATGAGCAGGATGATCAGGAGCTTGCCAAAATCATGACCCTTGAGGCTGCCGAGCTGTTGAGGGTCTTTGGAAAGATAGGCACTGGCGGCAAAAAGCTCTTCACCGATCAGGGTATAATCACAAGTGACTACAAAGAAGGGCAATTGATGAGCCTGAGCGGTACCCGCAGTTTGGATGGCGCCGGTGGCAAAGCCGGTTTCTGCCAAAATCAGGGACTCCGCATAAAAGGAGCCCATAAAGAAGTTTGCCGCAGGTTTTCTGCGCAGCATAATGCCATCTATTCCGGCGACAAAGCCAAATTGGTCATCGGTGAGATAAAAGATATTGTCAGCTTTGTAGGCATCCTGTCTTCCGGCTCTGATATAGGCTTCCCGCACCACTTCTTTGGCAGCGGAGAGTACCATTGAAAACCGGCAGGGCACAATAATTTCGGTATCATATTCCGCGGCTTTTTCAGCCAGATGGCTGAGGATGGTGAGGCTGGCAATGGTCTGAATATCATCCAGATCACTGATGCCAGGCACATATAGGATGGGTCTGCCCTTTTCGGTGGCGCGGCCAATGGCCTCATCCATACTGTCCAATCCGGGAATGCGGCGAATATAGAATTCCTTGCCGGCCCGGGCAGCCTGAATGTAATAGATGATGGCCAGGCAGACGAGGAGGAGCAGGATCAAAAAACCGAGCTTACTCATATAGAACCACTGTTCCCGGGTCTGAGCACTGGCCAGAAGCGTAAGCTCATCATCCTGAAAGTAGGCCTTGAGCTGATAGTGATATTCAATATTGGGCTGAAGTTCGTTATCCCGGAAAGTGCCGCTGGGATCTGAACAGGTGACCAAGACGCGGACTGGCTCGTCGCCATTTTGTCTGCAGATTTCCACTTTTTCCACCATAGGACTCAGCTCCCAAACAAGATCAATGGCTCTGCCATCGTCCCAGGGGGTATCAGAAGCGGAAAAAGAATTTGCCAGCAGCAGGCTGGTCAAGATTAAAAACAATAAACAAAGCAGGGGTTTACGCATTTGAGCTCTCCTTTACTTAAGGATATTGGAAAGAGGATAGTATTGTGGAAAGGGCTGTATAGACCTTCCCCAAAACCGGATAAAGCTCCGGTTTTGGGAAACATCTGAAGATATCAGGCATTATTTAATTTTGAAAAGCTGCTTTGATCTCATCCGTTTTGGTGACGATCTGTTTCAATTGATCTTTGCTGTACGTCCGGTTTTGATCGTTATCTATAATAGCTTTTACTTCTTTCAAAAGCTCGACAGACTTTATGAACGCTTCTTGTTCCAGTATGTGAGGTGTGGTGATCTGCTGCATATTAAGCAACAGGCTGTTGAAAGTTCCTTTTTGAGCCAGGACTTTGGTTCTCTCTGCGTTGTAATTTTGATGAATCAGCCAAGCCACACGATTTGCGGCTTCGATCCAGCCACCCATCAGCATGAGGGTGTAATTATCAAAATTCTCATTCTCCCAGAGCTTGCCTTCTACATCTGCTTTGTGAAAGTCCAGAGCTTTATCCAGTTCTTCCCACTCTTCGTTTTCGATCATTTTCTTCATCTGATCGCCCAGACGGTTTACTTCTGATTCCAGAGCGAGCAGTGAAGTGAGGTTCATCATGGAAGCTGAAATGTCGCTGAGCTTGCTTTTGTTGCGACCTTTTGCTGCCAATACCGCATCGGCGGTCAGCAGTCCCAGAGAAAAGGCATTACGCACTTCTTCCTGTTTGGTCTTGTAAATGGTAGCGGGTACTGCGGCGGCGATGTCTTTTACCTGAATCTGATCCAGGGCGACATACACCTCTTTGAAAGAAGGCAGAGGGGCAAAGGTAATTTGCTGTTCTGCCAGCTCTTCACTGGGGACCTGCTCTACCTTTTTCTTACAAGCTCCCAAACTTAAGATCGCGATCAACACCATTAAGATGACTATCCGAGTCTTCATATTGTTACTCCTTTATTCCTTGAAATATAATTTCAGTTTTAGCCAGGTGATCAGGTTCAGCACTAAGGCAAAAAGCAAGATCACCCAAGCGTTATAGTTCCAGGTACGACAGAGCCGTGAACCACAGATCTTGTAACTGGACATAAATTCATTACGTTTTGTATTCATCACGCTACCGTCCATCATGCTTACCGCAGAATTCAGATAGCTATTCACTATTTCATTCGGATCCCATTTCTCAGCGGCAGCGGTTTTGGCATAATAGACTTCCGCACGTCGCTTTTGGAATTCCTTACTACTTATTGTAGCATTCCTGTAATCATATAAATATGTCAATTCTTTTTTTTCTATTTTGTGTAAAGCACGGTGAAATCTGGTGTTTTTGGCGTAGGCCGTGGTGAGTCCCTCAAAAAGCCAACGCGAAGGGATGGTCTGCACAACCTCGGGAATCGGATGCCTTTCACAAAAGGTAAGATTACGGTTCATGCGTTCAAATTCAATTACTGCGCCGCCAAAGATGATTTGCGGGATCAAGATCAGCGGGAGCAGATTGATGACCACACGGTATTCTCTGATGAAGGCAGAGCACAAGAGCCCGATGGAATTACCGATCAGAGAGGCCAAGAAGAAATAGATGATGCTGCTTGCGCCCAGCCCCTTGATGTTTAAGATCAGAGCTGCTATAAAATGATACAGTATGGCCTGGACCAGACCGAAAAAGCAGAGTGTGACGAGTTTGGAGAGTTGATAACTGCTCATCTTCAGATTCATGAGTCGCTCTCGCAGCACGATTCTGCGTTCGCCCAGGATCTCTTCGATACTGTTTGACATCCCCAAAAAGATAAAGGCGATGATGGAGACGAAGATATAGATAAAGACGTTGTTATTGTCATGATAGGAATAGCTGGCGGTGGTAGTATGCCTCAAGATAAAAGCGATGATCAGTGCCAAAAGCGGAGCTTCAATGAAGGTGATAATCCGGTTTGTACGGCCGCGGATCTTCATTTTGAAGCTACGCGAGATGAAGGTCATCAGACTGATGAGATAGCCTTTGAGCCCCATCGGTTTGCGTCTGCGTTTTGAGGTGGGGGAGGGGGCGGTGGATTCCAAAGTATCGCTTTGAATCATCTCAAACAGCATCTTGCGTTTGTGTTTGTCCCGCCAATACTCTGGGGGGAATTTGCGCTTGGGCTGCACCTGTTTTTGCAGCTGTTCATATACAGGCTGGCCTTGGGCGTCATATTCAGGATAGGTAATTACATCATAAAAGTAATCCGAAGTCTTCAGATGCCGTTTGTTCTCGATCTCGGTTTTATGGTTGGTCAGCAATTGCAGCTCTTCATCAAAATAGGCAAAACTATCCCTGGGAGTGCCATAATATGCCACCTTGCCGCCCATATCCATCATCATTACCCGGTCAAACTTGCGATAAATGCTGCTATTGGGCTGATGGATGGTGATGATCACGATCTTGCCCTGTTCGCAGAGCTTGGAGAGGATATCGATGATCTGCTCCGCATCGTTGAAAGAAAGGCCGCTGGTGGGCTCATCACAGATGATAATTGTAGGTTCAAAGAGCAATTCCAGCGCGATATTCAGGCGTTTGCGTTCTCCGCCGGAGAGATTTTTGGCACTGAGCTCTCCCACCAGGGAATCGCGGTGATGGCTGAGCTTCACATGAAAGAGGATATTATTTACCTTCTGCTCAAGCACGGATTTCTGCAATTTCGGCATTCTGAGGCGCAGGCGATAATACAGGTTTTCATACACGGTGAGATTAGGGTAAAGCATATCCTGCTGAGGAACATAGGCCAGATATTCCAGGAAGTAGTTGAGATTGGAATGGATGGGTTTGCCGTCGATAAGAATCTGCCCGTAGGTGGGCGTGATTTCGGTGGCGAGCACATTGGTGAGGGTGGATTTTCCGCAGCCGCTTTGTCCCAGGATCGCCACGAGCTGTCCCTTTTCCACTTCAAAAGAGACCGAATCCAAAGCGAGCTTGCCATCCCGGAAGAAATGTTTGATATCAATCACAGAGAGCTTTTGCATCTCAAAAGGAGTCTCAATGAGATCATAGAAGGTGTTGATCCGGTAATTGCGTTTTTCGATGGTGATAATATCCGAATTCAGCACAATCGGTATGGCTTCTTTGACGAGCTTGCGATTTACGTAGATGCTAAATCCCTTTTTGGGCGGGAGCACATGATAGGTCTCCTCCCGTAGCTCGATCAGCGTGATGCTGCTTTCGCCATCTTCACGGCTGATGGAAAAATAGCCCTTTTCGTGATGAATGTACAGTCTTTTGGGGATATAATCGTCCACTCCGATGCTGCTGCGGCTTTCGATTACCATCGCCAGATCGAAGGGTGCATAACCTTTGATCTGCATGGTATCATCAAAAAACACTTCAAAGCGGCGGTTATGAGGGATTTCCCGGCCATTTAGGGACACCACTCCGGTATTTACTGTGATATTGAAGGTATTGTGTTCTTTACGTATAGTGAAGTCATAACTGCTTTTGCGAAAAGCTATTACATCGCTCTCATCACGCAGATGATATAGCTTTTCCAGACAGCTGTAAGGATAGTTTCTCCCACCCAGAGAAAGCACGGAATTCGCCGAAAGCAAGATGATGGAATTGCGGTCTGGAATCTGAGAATTGATGAGCGCCTCAGAGCTGGCGGGGATACTTATGAAGACGTATTTATCGATGGCAAAGACCGCACATTCATAAGAGCTGAGCTGCTCATTGCGGAAAGTGACGCCGGCGCCATTGCCAGTGCCAAAGATCACATAATCCGAAAATACAGAATGTTTCAGATGGCTCAGATGATGACGACAGGGGATGGTGACAAGGCCGGAGCGGTGATGTTCAAGATGGTCAATCAGCGGCAAAAAGACTTCCGAGGAGATATTGAGCTGCTTGCTGAACTGCATGATTTCTGTGAGTTCAGAGATGGCAAAATCCGCCTCTGTGCGCGCCATGATCACCAAAGATTGGAGGACCCGGATTTTATCAAAGAGCGAGAGATGCCGATCCAGATACGTCAGCACTTCCTCGATATCATACTCGCTTTCCATGATCTGTTTTACATAAGACTCCCAAGAGACATCGACCTCTGCAAAAAGATTGGTAAGCAGAGAATAGAAGATGTCGGTCTCGCTGGTACTGATGTCGTCGCCCTTGAGATTATAGACATAGAGCCGCGTTACCATATCAATGACTTTTTTTAAGCGCTCCTGCTCCTCACGCTGTTGCGCGGGTGTTCTTAACATACACTTTCTCCAAAGGGACCGGTGACAATATCAGTATAAAAATACATCGATAAAACTCTCTCAATTAAGGTATTAAAACTTTTTTACTAAACTGGCGAATGGGAGCAGGGTGTCAAGGAAAAAGCTCAAAACACCAAACAAAATAATGCATTACTCTTTGCCAGGTCTGGGATTCAATTTGATTTTAACGTAGTTTTGACTCGAAATGACTTGGGATTTCGAGTCAGCTCGACTTGAAACTTAATTGAAAGCAAGTTTAAGGCTTGAGTGTGGAGCACGATAGCGGGTTGTCGCTGTAGCCCAACAGGTGAGGGTTGGGGTGGACTAATCCCGAAATCAGGTTCCCTCCTCCGGACTTTGAAAAAATGGAGAATGGAAAATTGAGGATGGAGAATTGGGGAGGTGACTTAAAATTTTTGCTGCCAATGTCGAAAATCAAATAAACAAAATAACTAATGTTTCCAAGTGTGCACTCCAAATTGTTTGCCTGGCAATCAGATGGGGCCCCCACAATGCACTGCTTGCCTTGGAATTCCAGAGACATAAAAACCCGGAGGAATCCCCGGGTTTT
>CAXZAB010000142.1:0-6433 GCA_964293715.1 uncultured bacterium
ATCACCCACAAATCAAGGACTGCAGATACAGATCTACAACGTCAAAGGTCAAAAAATCAAGACCCTGCAGCTCAGTACGCAAAGCGGCTCCGGACAGATCACCTGGAACGGCAACGATGACAAAGGCCAGCCCGTGGCACAAGGCGTTTACTTTGCCAGAATCGCCGATGCCGAACACAGTAAAATCACCAAAATCCTCAAGATCAAATAACATGTAGGGGCGGACTCCGTTCCGCCCCAAACTTAGTTTTAAAGAAGTGTATAAGGCACAGAGAGTTTAGAAGGTTTAATCTATCTCCAAGTGAAACAGGAATAGAACTTGCTTGCTATTAGATTTCAGGATAACATTCTTAAATAGTGGCTGTTCAGCTTCAGATAAGGAGGTTTATTATGAAGCAAATTTTTAGTCTTGTCGTCTTGACGCTGATGTTTTGCAGCGTCCTTGCTATTACTTGGGAAGAAACTCCCCACCAAATCGGAGATGCTGCCCTCAGCTTTGCCGGTGAGTATGCCACCCAAGCGGTGGGAGATACCATCTACATTGCGTATCTGTCCAGGGTTGACGACGATTCTTCTCGTCTGAACTTCACAAAATCAAGCGCGGGCAATAGCTACACAATCCAGGTGATGGACCATCTGGAATTTCCCATCACTGCAGATCCCGGAGCGCCCAGTTTGGTGCTCGATCTGCCCAATATCGCCATCAAGGTGAAGGGTGAGAAATATCTGTATCATTGCCACTCGGAAGATTACGGCATAAGCTGGGCCTGCCAGATGCTGGATGAAGGCCCGGTCAAAAGCAACGACCCCTATCCTTTGATGTCGCTCACAGAAGAAGGCATCGAGAATTTCACCGTGAAATCCCAGGCTAATGATCCTGGCATGATTTTTGTGAACAATAACCAATCAATGAATGACACGAATGTCTATTATACAGGCAAGGACTTTGTTGATGGTCCGGTCTTGATAAATGCTGATCTGTACATCAGGCAAGCTGGCGGCGGGAGCAACGGTGGTTGGCCTACCTTCACCGAATTAGTTACGATTGCAGGAGAGGTGATCAGCATTCCCCCTACTTTTCCCGTGGATCAGGTTTTTCAAGGCGGACTGATTGAGAATGCGGATCCTGAGTTATTCAGTACCAATCATTATCTGTTTTCAGACATCTATCGGGGAACCGCGATACATATCGGGGAAGGTGGACCGAATCACATCTATTTGATGGAGGCCAATGGTTCTTCTTACACCTACTGGCATGGCGTCATTACTACGCCCTACACTGCTCATGCCGATGTCTTTGACCCCTATCCCAGTGTAGGCAGCACTCCCCTGTTCAGCAATAGCTTCGCTACCGCGGATACGGTATGGACCCGATCAGGGGGAGGACAGCTATCGGGGCAAGCGTTCTTTATCAGGGGAACTCTCTGGATCAAAGGCACTTTTACTGGTCAGGTCACCATCGCTTGCTCTTCCGATATTTATCTGATCGGGGATATCCTGCTCAGCGGTACGCAGCCCCCAGAATCCCCCATACAAAACAGTAGGGACAAGGTTAGCCTGATCAGCGAGGGGCAGATTATCATCAAATATGGTTACAAGAATCCGGCAGATTCTACCCGGATACACCCCAACCTGGGTAGCGATAGCGAATATCCCGATACCGCCGGTGGTGGCATCTTCATTTATGCAGACCTCTTCGCGCTGGGTGAGAATCCCCAGAATCCACGCCGCGACGGAATGCTCACCTTCGAATACCAGCATCCACATCCTTCCGTCCCCGCTGTGAACATGAACTTTGGCGGGCAGTCCCACTATTTTGACAAGATAGATCTGCATCGCAGACATTATCCCCAGACGGCAGAGCACCCTTGGCCTGCCAATATCGATTATCCCTGGTACAATCCCCTTTGGCCGGAAAAAGCGCCTTACCTGGAAAGAGGGACAGTGAATCTTTGGGGATCGCTCTATCAGGAGCGCGTGGGCTACTTGCACAGATCCTACAATGATCTGGAGTACCCAAACGCCTCAGGAATTTGGGATATCGATCTGGATCTATGCGGAGGCCCCGTGAGCCCGAATCCCGTCAATGAGCCCGTGATCCCGAATATGACACTCAGCCCGGTAAATTACCCCGGAGCTGCCGGAAGCGGAGTGGGTTATAAAAAGGTGCATCACCATGATCCACGCATCTTTCGAAGTATGCTCAGAAACGATGTCTGGGGCTTGGGTGCCTTCATCACAAAATCTATAGGTTTTGATAGCCCCTATACAATAGCCCGTCGGTACACACTCAATGAACCTGTGATCCATAAATCTATGGACCACCTTGGTCGATGGTTTCTCTATCACTTGAATAATAATCTGTTTGGGAATTATGGAGATTTTCCCCAAAATCTACCTGAAGGCTGGGAGATCGTCCAAGCCAAACTCCTGCCCAATGGCGATGTACTATCCCTGCAAAAAAGCACCGGGGACGAAGGCCAATCCTGCCGCCTGGTGATTTCAGAACTGGAACAGTACCACACGAGTATCATCCATGAATCGTCCTATACCCAGAGCTATATCTCCCTGCATCGCATCTGGGATGGCTTCCTGTTTGTTATTCCCGGTGCTACAAACAACGCTGCCAAGCTGATCCGTCTGGACGAAAATGGCACGATCGTTTCCAGCGATTATACCCTGCCTCTGACTGCCGATTTCGGGTCCACCCCCTTATATGATTCCAAGATCGCGCTCAGCACTCCTGCACCTGGCATCCTGCATGCCTGTCTATGGGCCAAAGGCTCGTCTGAAGGGGCTCAATTCTGGCATCTTCAGGGCAGCATTTACCCTGTTTCTGTTGATGATTCTGTAATCGAGGCCCCCGTGCAGTCTCTGCGCTGCTACCCCAATCCCTTTACTAATAGGATCTCGCTCGAGGTGAAATCACCCACAAATCAAGGACTGCAGATACAGATCTACAACGTCAAAGGTCAAAAAGTCAAGACCCTGCAGCTCAGTACGCAAAGCGGCTCCGGACAAATCACCTGGAACGGCAACGATGACAAAGGCCAGCCCGTGGCGCAAGGTGTTTACTTTGCCAGAATCGCCGATGCCGAACACACCAAAATCACCAAAATCCTCAAAATCAAGTAGCATGTAGGGGCGGACTCCGTTCCGCCCCAAACCGGGTTTAAAGAAGTTTAGAAAGTACAGAAGGTTGAGAAGGTTTAATCTATCCCATGTGAAACGGGACGTACATCCTTACGCCCCCTGTACTTCACGAAAAGAGATAGATCAAAAGAGGCATATAGAACAGGGAGATGAGGATGGAAATACTTACCATTGTGGCAGCAAATTCGCTATCCATATTTTCCATATCGGCAAAGATCAGGGTATTGAAACCGATCGGCAGGGCCGCACAAACTGTGATCGTGGTGGCCGTAAGTCCTGTCAGACCCAAGGCTAATGTAAGCAGGTAGCCTACACCCAGTCCCAGGCCCATGCGGATGAAGATTGCCAAAAAGGCCTTGCCCAGATTTTTTATCCGGGGCTCAAAATACAGACCCAAAGCTATCATCACCAAAGGCGAGGTGGTGAGCCCGATCTGCGAAAGGAAGTCCAAAGACAAGGGCGGCAGAGTGACGCCCGCTATTTTGATAATAAAAGCGACCACCATTGTATACAGGGGTGGGAGCTTTAGGAATTTCTTCCATTCAATTTTGCTGCCATGGGTATTATCTCCATATTTGATGGCATTATAGTAAGTGAAAGTAAAGATCATAAAGCTATTACCGATATCAAAGAGCGAGGCCCGGGCGAGTCCTTCATCTCCAAAAGCCGCGTGAAAAAGGGGCAGGGCAAAGACACTGTTCATCACCATGGTGCCTACCAGGAAGCTGCCAAACATCGCTTTGGGCATTTTCAACACCCTATTCGTTAGATGGGAAATCAGGAACATAATCATGACTATCGCCATCGCCAAAATGGGGATGAGCAGCATATCCAGGCTAATCACCACGTTGTATATGGCAATTATAGAGAATGCCGGCAGGCTTATATTCAATACAAATTTCAGCAAAACATGGGCGTCTTCTTTGCTCAAAAGCTTCAATTTTTTTGCCAAAATGCCCACAAAGAATGTCAAAATCAGCGGGATTATCTTTACTATGAATGGATTCATTTACTTTTTGCTCTCCACAGTTTTAAAATTACGGTACAGCACTTCCAATTTACCATCGAGCACGCGGTTCTGGTCCTTTTCCAGCTCGTTGTTTGTGATCGCAAAGTGCTTAAATTCAGGATGTTTGACCAGTTCTTTTTTTAATTGCCATTTATGCCGGTAGCTATTGCCCTCATAAGTCTTTAGCACCTGCAATTGCTCTTCTGTAAACCGCCGGTGCATACCGCTTTTGCTCAGCTTCGCCGTGTCTACTTTTAGAGGGTATAATTCGGCTGTCTGGATGATTTGCATGATCTCATCCCGGGACAGCAAACGCTCTTCATTGAGCTCTTCATAGATATCCCGTTCGGAATCGAAACTGCGTCCATTCACGGAAGACAGGGCTGCGTTGTCAAAGCCGTCTTCGACAATCTTGGTAATGCTCTGCCGGTCAAAGATATAGTTGGTTTCCTGTTGCACTTTTTGTTCAAAGACATTTTGCATGATAAAAAGCATTCCAAAGCTGATTAAAAAAGCCAGGACCGGAGCTGTCACCCAAGCTAAAGAGATCTTACCCAGGATGTTATAGCGGATATTCTTGCCCCCTTTGGCCAAACCGATACCGACTATAGACCCCACGATCACCTGCGTGGAAGATACCGGCACCAAGGGGATAGTGGGCAGGCCCAAACTCAAAAGCAGATTGTAAAGCCCTTTGGAGGCAAAGAGGAAGAGCACAATCGCCTCCGCTAAAACTGCAATCAAGGCGGTGATAGGAGAAAGCTGAAAGAGGTCTTTACCCACAGTACTCATGACTTTGTGGGAATATGTGTAGATGCCAACCACGATGGAAAGAGCACCCAATAAATAAAGTTGCTGCACTCCCGTGAGCACAAAACTTCCCCCTAAATAAATATCTTTGAAGGGAGAAACGGGCACAAAGACGCCCACTACATTGGCAATATTGTTGGCACCCAAAGAGTAAGCGCCAAAAGCGCCCACCACGATCAGCCCATAACGCACGATGAGGTCTTGTTTGAGCAGATGCATTTTGGAGCGGTTTACCCAGGGCCTTACCATATAGAAAAGGAGAGCGGCGATAACGCCGGAGAGTACAAACGCCACCACCCAGGAAGAGGCGATGGTCAGGATGGAACGGTAGTCTGTGAGCCGCCCCGAAAAGACGTTCCAGGCAATGATGGAGCCCACAATGGTCTGCGACGTGGAAACAGGAATATGGGTGCGCACTATCAAAAAGATGGCAAGTGCCGCAGCCAAAGCCACGGTAAAGGCTCCTCCTATGGCATCCACTGAACCCAGTTTGCCCAAAGTGCCGGAAGGTCCGCTACCTTCAAAAACTGCACCCAGGGTAATAAAGATGGAGGCGATCAGAGCGGCGGTTTTGAATTTTAACATGCGGGTCCCAATGGCCGGTCCAAAGATATTGCCGGTATCATTGGCTCCGAGGGACCAACCTAAAAACAGGCCGCTGAGCAGGTAGAAGAAAAACATCTGGCCTTACAGTTGTCTTTTTATGGTGTAAATGGCCAGTCGGTCACAGACATCCTGCGCAGCATCAGAAATCTCCTCGATATGGATGGCAAAAAACCGCAATTGACTTTTGCGGGAAAGCTCGATATCCATGCCAAAGATCTTGCGACGCAATTTCTCACCGATTTGATCTGCTTCGCGTTCAAAGAAATAGACCTTGTGGATATAATTATTGACCGCAGCCAAATCACGGAAAAAAGAACGTACGGCAAAGACAAGCTGCTCCACCGCTGCCACGGAAGCCTTGGTGGTCTGCATCCACAGATCATTCAAGTCCTCGGGGATATCCGGCATCTCAATAGAAAATTGGACAAGCGAGTCTTTAATGTTGTCGATCACCTCATCCGTATTTTCCAGGATGGCAAGCACATCACCCCTGTTTTCAGGGATCAGAGTTCGTTCATACAAAAAGCGTTCGATGCTCACCCGCAGGTCATCGGCACGGTGTTCCAGTTCCCTGATCTGAATGAGACGTTCTTCAAATTGATCGACGCGTCCGGCCAGATAATCCGCTATTGCCAGTTGAAAAGTGGTAGCGGAATCGCTAACCATGTCCAAAAAATTGTCAATCTGAGATTCTACAAACCTGGTGGTCTTGAGTAGCAGTGCCATATCTTTACCTTACCTGTTTAGTTCTTTTTTACATTATAAATGGTACAGGATTTTTGTCAAGCAATACTGTTTTCCAGGCATCCCCCCATTTTTTACGAAAGCCTGATTATAACCTGGTCTTGGCTAGTT
>CAXZAB010000143.1:0-6282 GCA_964293715.1 uncultured bacterium
TGGAAGAAACCCTATGCCAACGCCACAGTAACTGTTTGCCACAGCCGCACCCGCTTTCTCAAAGAAATCTGCCGGGATGCGGATATCCTGATTGTCGCGATCGGCAAGCCTAATTTTGTGTCACCTGATATGATTAAAGACGGTGTAGTACTGATAGACGTGGGTATCAATGAGATTATCCAGGCTGACGGCAGCTCTATCCATGTGGGCGATATAGACTATGCTGCCTGCTATGAAAAAGCTCTGGCCATCACTCCCGTTCCCGGGGGCATTGGCCGGATTACCACCAGTCTTTTGTACTTGAACTTGGCAAAAGCCAATCTTATTGCCATGAATATGAATAAAAACGTTGACGAATATATCGATCTAATATTTGTTGAGAACCAAAAGAAATAATAACCTGATGTTTGGGAGGAACGATGAATAATAAGAGTTACAGACTCTTGGTAATCATCTTGATACTTACGGCAGCAGCTCTATTTGTTACCGGCTGTGGAAAGTCCGGAAACAGATTTGAAAACCAGCTGCCCTCGATTTCAATTACCTCATTTGAGGGTTGGAGTAATGATAATATTCCAGCAAACGTGGATACGCTTACGCATGAGTACATTTTTCAACAGAAGATTTTCTGGCATGCCACAGATCCTGATGGCGTGATCACCGGATATGCTTTCCGTGTTCTGGATGAGGACCATCAACCTATAGCAGTTCCCGGTTATGAATACATAGCTGATTCTGCCACGGGCCTGATTCCAGATAATCTCTTGCACAGATACGGTGAAGGCTGGGTGATGCATTATCTGCCCAGTGCAGATCATGATGTGGCTTTGGATGATCCTGAGGCTAAGCGTTCAATTTGGACAAACAAGAAATATGCAGTGATTAATTTCCCGGCTGCTGATGAAAACGGCGATCCCATGCCCACGATTTCGTATTTTGAAGTAGTGGCGATGGACAATCGCGGAGACATAACCAAAGATTCAGCCAAACGGAAATTCCGCACAAACTCAAATCGTCCTACCTGCATCGTCAGCACCTCAAAGGGAAAACCTGATGGTAACGACGTGGGTACCGGTATCACGCTCAGCTTCTCTATGAGTTATCCGGAAGAATTAAATATGCTGATCTCTGCGATTCCTTCAAAGTTTGAATTTAAAATGATGAAGATTGATAGTGAGACTCAAGAGGTAATCCCCGGCAGCGAAACTGAATGGTTCAGTACAGTAGGCCAGGAGCATATAAACCAATATCGGCTCACCAGAAGAACCAATCCTTCTTTGACCTATGATTATGAGGAAGATGGAACTTTCCTGAACAGGAGCACCAGAGTGATAGCCCGGTCTACAGATCTGGCTGGAGTTTCTTCTGAAATGGCAATGCCTACAGAGAATATCACTCCAAATTGGCAAATCAATTTCAAGGTGAAACCCGGTTTCCGTCCTAAAACCACACTCTATTCCCAAAAACTGCTTGCTATTGGCGAGAATCATTTTGAAGATAGAGGCGATGATTCTACCCCTGAAGAGTTACCCTACAATCTTATACAAGGTAAGCAATTCTTTGCCACTCCTTTGTTCAAAGATTTCGACAATACTTATACTGCAGTTTACAGCCCGGATCTCAGGATCTATGTCCGTTGGGGCTGGTGGGGCGAATACGGTTTGACTGATAATAATCCTTATGATAAGAAAGTTGATGATGTTTTGAGCGAGCCCAATACTGATATTGGATATTTGGGTGGCGATAACTACTATTCTGAAATAACTCATTTCGATGTTCGTTATGATGGTGAGCCTTACAGATTTGCACCTTATCCCCCGGCAGAATATAATCATACAGACGATGATGGGACTGTGTGGCTGAGATTGCCTCTTTACTCTCCCCTCAGGCAGTCCATTGTGCTTACCGGTAATCAAATCAACCCCGGAAATCATATCTTTGAAGTTCGTGCAGTGGATACTCAGGACGAAGTTTCCCGGAATCCGGCTGTGTTCAATTTCAATATTGTGCCACTCATTCCGGCAGCCTCGCGCTCTGGAGTTTTGATTGTGGACGATGATGCTCACGATGGGCAGGTTTCGCCGGAAGCGATTGTGAATGCCAAGTATGCATTCATGACCTCTGATATTGCCAACGTTACCAAGGTCAAGTATGGCTCTGGCGGTAATGACGGCGGTCTTAGGACTTATAGAGACGTTCGCGGCCGTAATCTGGCTTTCTCTGAACTTCAGAAGTATAAATTGGTTATCTATCATGCTGATAATCTGGCAGCCGGCGGTACTTTTGAGAATGAGATAGATGGCCTCTCCCTTTACTTACAACAGGGTGGCAATCTCGCGATTTCTCATACCGCACAATTTGCTTCCAAAGCCACATCTATAGCAAATAAAAAAGGATATACGCTTCTGCAGCACATGGGACTGCCCATGGTGCCGAACTTGGTCCCCGTGACCTCGCAAAACCCCGCTGCTGTTGCCTTCTTCCAAAACGCCATAGGAAACATGGGATATCCGAAAGTGGGCTTGCAGTATTCTGCCAATCCTGACAATACCGAAGGAACCGCAAACTTCTATGGTTTGATTAATAACTTGCAAGGCCTGCATTCCGTGGCGTATCATAATGAAGCAGGCGGAGTGCCAAACATCAATGCCGATCCGATCTATACCTACGGTTGTAAACCTGTGGATTATGGTATTGCAGCGCCCAGCCAGGAACAGTTTGATCGTCTCAATGGCAAGGTCGTAGGAATTCGCAAAGTAAACAATAACGGTGCAAGGGTATATACCTTTACCTTCCCGCTGTCTTATATGTTGGATTCTCATACCAAGTCTCTGATCAATAAGATCTGGAGTGAATTGCAATAACCCTTAAATCTATATATTAAAAAACAGGGGATGCCTCAAATGGCGTCCCCTGTTTTTTATCTGTGTAAAATCTCTTGTATCTACGAAACCGAATGTCCGCTTTCGTTAAAACTTCACTGCCAATATTGGCTCTCAAAAAAAGAGCCCAAATCCACCAGCTTTTTACCCCCAATGGTTTTGTAAACAAACACATCCTCGGCTCCGGCATCCAGATACACTGCCCGGATCAATTCCGAGCAATAAAGCTGATTGCGGGTCTCGAGATCGAAGTCATGGTCAAAGGGTGCGTTCTGCTTTAGATAGTGCCAGGCACCGTTCTTTAGGAGGCTACGATCAATTTGAAAGGTTGGCTTCACATGGCGAACATGCCCCGGATGAGCTTTGCTCACAAAAGATATAAGATTATCGATACGGATGCCGTCAGTATCTGAAATACTGCCCGAAATGCTATGGATGATTCTCCAGGAGCCCCGGTCCCGCACCAAAATTCCGCAATGCGACATACCTTGGGCGGTGGGGAAGGCTTTGACGATCATGGAGGAGATAAAGGAATTGCCCTGTCTGAGCAGGATGTCGCCCTCTTCAAAGCGCGTGCTATCCATAAAAGCGAAGTATCGCTCTATGCTGCCGACCTCCAAAGAGAAAGCTCTGCCACGAAAGGCAGAGCTTGTTAATAGGCTTATCGATAGAAGGCTCAGGCCAAGAAGCTGGAGTTTATTTGTCCAAATCGTCCTTGGCAAGGTCAACTTTCCAGTTACCATCGATCTTTTTCATTCTGAGCGTATGAACATTCTTGTTATCCGGGCTGTCTTCTCCCCACTGTTCAAAAGTCACAATAGCGGAATCTTTATCTTCCACGGTTTCCAAAATCTTGTATTTTGTTTTATTCATTTCGGATTTTTGGTTTTCGCTCATATTTTCTGCGAAAGACTCGATCATTTCCAAAAGCTGCTGACCATGTTCGGTAGTATGCTTTTTGGCGGTGGCAAAATCTTGATTTTCAATGGCGTCAAAGAATGCTCTGGCTGTATGATTTGGCTTTGAGCCACAGGCTGGAAACGCCAGAAGCGCTACAACGATGAGAAGGATATAGACTGGTTTTTTCATGTTATCTCCTATAAATCTGTTCTTGATTCAAAGTCGCGACTAATATCTGAGATGTCAAGCTTTTTCTTTTACTTTTTCTTAAAGCTCTGAGATCTATCAGATTTTGCCGGCCGCTTTGATCTTTTCTTGTGAAATTCGGTTTTGGCCTTATCTCTGCCTTGCCAAGGTTGTTTGTAGGAATCATCGCGACTTTTGCCGCCTTTTCGGGAGTATGAGCCAGTGCTAACAGGTCTCTTTTGGGAAACGCTGGGCTGGATCTTTTGACCCTGGTAGGAATTCTGGCCCATGGCTCTTATCAGCTCTTGTTCATATCTGGAATCCAGATCGATCAGGCTATAATCCGAAAAAATATCTATGCGTCCGATCTCTATGCCCCGGGTAACTCTCAGGCTATTGATATAGCGCATCAGTTCCCGTTTAGTGAGGCCAATGCTGGCTCCTATATTCAGACGGAAGGTGCTGAAGACAAAGCTGCCCTTGTCTTTTCTTTCCCGCGGTTCGCGTGTTGCCGGTTGATTGTCCAAATCAGATATATCCTTATAGTAATTAAGAAAGCGGTTAAACTCCACCGAGACAAAGCGTTTGATTAGCTCTTCCCGGGTCATCCAACTCAGCTTTTTGAAGACATTGCCCAAAAAGGACTCCATCTCGGCTTCGTCCACCTCGATGCGCTCCACTGTGTCGATAAAATGATAGAGCTGTTTTTCACAGATCTCTCTGCCGCCGGGAACTTTCTGCCAGGTAATAGGAGCACCGAGCAGTTTTTCCACTGCTTTCAGCGCGCCGGTTTCTCTGCTGTGTGTGATGGTGATCGAGATTCCGCTTTTGCCGGCTCTGCCGGTACGTCCACAGCGGTGGATGTACATAATGGGATCGGTAGGCACCTGGTAATTGATGATATGGGTGAGATCATCCACATCCAAACCTCTGGCAGCAACGTCTGTAGCCACCAAGAGCGGCACAAACTTACTGCGGAACTTGCTCATTACCTGTTCTCTTTGTCCTTGTGAAAGATCGCCATGCAAGGCATCGGCATTATACCCGTCACGCTGTAATTTGTCCGCGATTTCCTGAGTTTCTTTACGGGTGCGGCAAAATACGATGCCATAAATATCCGGATTCATATCTGCGATTCTTTTCAAAGCCATGTATTTATCTTTGGCCGCCACTCTGTAGTAAAAGTGCTCGATGTTTTCCACAGCATTACTTTCGCTGTCTGCTCTGATGAGATGTGGGTCCTTCATAAATTTCTTGGCTAATCTTTCCACTTCTTTGGGCATGGTAGCCGAAAACAGCAAGGTTCGGCGGCTATCTGGAATGCTTTCCATGATCTCAGATAATTCATCATGAAAGCCCATATTCAGCATTTCGTCTGCTTCATCCAGAACCAGGTAAGAAACTTTATCCAGCTTCAGAGCTTTTTGACGGATCATATCTGCCACTCGTCCCGGAGTGCCTACCACAATGTGAGCACCGGTTCTGAGCGCTATTTTTTGTTTTTGGATCGGAGCTCCTCCATACACTGCCACGGTGCGAATGCGGGTCATGTAAAAAGCGTAGTCTTCTATATCCTTGCTGATCTGTAAACACAGCTCGCGTGTGGGGCAGAGGATGATACTTTGCGTATCGCTAATTTCTATATCCGTTACACTGAGCAAGGGTAAGCCGAAAGCGGCGGTCTTGCCGGTTCCGGTATGAGCCACAGCGATGAGGTCTTGGTCATTGTCTAATATCCAGGGGATACATTTCTCCTGAATGGGTGTGGGGCTTTCAAAACCAAGCTTTTTTGCAGCTCGCAGAATAGGCTCCGGAAGGTTGTTATCACTAAATTTTGTCAATTGAGTTGTCCTTTTATCTTATTATACTGCCATCAAATAGGAACGGCCAATTTTGTAAAGGAATTGTTTTATAAGTATTGAAGTTTTAAGCTTTTAGGTAGGAAAAACAATTTAGCCAAAAAGGGCTACTAAGCTTTTGATGCAGAATCCTTGCCAGAGATGGGCATATTTAAATTGTCTTTTACGAAATCTATATTCTATGGTCTGCGCTTTTTATGCCAAGCCTATGTCCACAGTTATTCCCGAATTACACTATAGATGATTCAATCTCAGTTCTTGCTTGTCTTTTCAATATGGTTTTAACATGCTTTTAGCTCGAAATGACTTGGGGTTTCGAGTCATCTCGAGTCGAAAGTCTGTTAGAACCAAGCCCAAGCATCAGGTAAGAGCTGAGCAATCTATCTTGATTGCCTGTTTATTTCTGCTTGGCTTTCGAAAATAGCGAGGATTATTTTAACTTATTTAGGAGATAA
>CAXZAB010000144.1:0-6265 GCA_964293715.1 uncultured bacterium
CGCCGTTTTCCACATGCTCATTGCTGTTCCATTTGATGATATCTTCTTCATCACAGTGATCCGCTCCGGGGAATTTCAAGGGGGAAATGCCGGATTCGGTGATGGCATAACGTTGATAGGGCTCTATGAATTTGGCTTCATTCAAAGCTAAGGGCAGAATATCTTCCAAAGGCAGATCCACATTTATCAGGCTCTCACTGAGATGCTTTTCTGTGAGCAAGATAGTGGGGCTCTGACACTCCCAGGCCAAGTCCAGCAGCTCTCCCGCCAAAGAAAAAGCGCGCTCCAAACAATCCGGAGAAGCCACAATGCGGGGAAATTCTCCATGCCCTTGGTTCAGAGCAAAATACAGTTCTTCTTGTCCGGTATAAGTTGCCACTCCTGTGGCAGGTCCCGGACGGGAAGAGAGTACGCACAAAAGTGGCGCTTCCACCATTGCTGCCAAGGAATAAGCCTCTTCCATCAAGGCAAATCCTCCGCCTGAGCTGCCCACAGCAGAACGTCTGCCGGCAAAGACAGAGCCGATGGCCATATTGATGGCGGCAAGCTCGCTTTCGGCATGGATGGCATAGACTTTATGGCTGTCCCGCATTCTGGCCAGATAGTGCAAAATCGAAGAAGCGGGAGTCATGGGATATCCGTAATAATAGTCCAAACCGGAGGCCCAGGCACCCAAAGCGATCATTTGATTCCCGCTGTATATTTTTGCGGGAGGATTTATGTTTGAAATCAGAGGCATCTGAGTCTTGGGATAGCGCTCCATGGTGATAGCATAGATCGCAGAGGCATAGGCGAGATTCTCATCTACCTGGCGCTTAAATTCTTCCCTAATGGTATCATGCAAGGCAGACAAGGGGATTCCGCATAGCGCTGCAAAGATGGCAACCGCGGCCAGTGAAATATGCTCCATACCCTTGTAATGCTCTTTCATCAGAGCGGACAAAGGCAGAGAGATCAAACGGGGATCGTCGCTATCACCTTCATTACAAAAGTGCAGAGCGTCCTCCGCCATGTCTTCCAAATGCCTTTGGACACTACGCTTATCAAAACTGATGATTAGATCAGCTTTTGCATAGGTATTATAGACCTTTTCATTGGCGATGCTGATCATGCTAAAATTGTGACCGCCTCTGATCAAGGATTGATAATCATCCGTTTGAAAGGTGTACTGGTTTTGCTTTACAGCCAGACTCGCAACTATTTGAGCGGCCTTCTTCACTCCCTCACCGGCTTTTCCACCGATCAGGATATTATATATCTTTGTCTTCAAATCTTTTATCTCCTTTGTGATGCTTATTGCTCTGCAACCTCATCCAAAGCAGAAAGGTAGGGCTCTATATCATATCTCAGACTTGGTCTGGATTTTATGAGCAGAGCTTTCATCTCATCCACTTTATCATAAGTTTCGGCATAATGCAGCACAACATTCGCGAAATAGCTTTCATTGGGGAAGGAAAGCAGACCTTTTTCTATAAATGGTATGCTATCCTGGGGGTACTTTTCCATCAAATGCGCCAAGACATAGCTGATGTATATCTTCCAGCCTTCAGGATGCGGGAAAATCACGCGGTCCACAAAAGCATCCAAATCTTTCCAATTCTTGTTTCCACTATAGAAAGTAGTGTAGAATTCGGTCAGCTTGATTTCATCATCGATGAATATTCTGCCCCGGTCAATATAGGAAGTGGCCTGCGCAAAATCGCCTATTTCGGCAAAATGGCTGGCAGCACGCACAAAGCCGGAACCGTAATTCAGCACCAGACGACGCATATTTTCATCTTTGAAGACACGGACATCGTCGATGGAGCGGTATTCATAAACTTCATTAATATTAGAGAGTAATCTGGGGATATCGGTCTGATCATATTGATTAGTTGCCACTACTCTGGCCACCATGCCTTCATTACGCGTATAATCTTCAAAACCGATATAGCTTTCACAGGTGACCGCAAAATAGATCGGACGATGTCCAAAGTTGTCTTTGATAATCTGCATCACAGCCAGATCAGAAACCCGGTAAAAAGGTTCATTGGGTCTCCACTGGGGAGTCTCTTCCAGATCCAGGACAAAAGAGCCGCTGGCCGTAGTGCCAGGAACCTCAAGCCTCTGGCCCAGCCTGGTAACTCTCATCTCATCGATGCGTGCGTCCGGATAACTGAAGAGGATACCCTCTTTATCGCGGAGTTGACGGATATACCAGGGTGTATTCAGGAGAGACAGATTGGCTACAGAGACGTCTTTTCTGATTCCTTTCAAAGATGTATTCTTGTAATCCAAAGCGCTCTGTATAGAAGCTTGCGCCTCCTGCGAAGGCTGCACATCCTGAGCCTGATACATATGCTCTTTGGCGTAGGGATCATGCACCGCCTGGGCAAACCAGAGCGGGAAAGTATCGTTATCACCATTTGTGAAAATAATGGCGTTTTCTTCTATCGAATTCAGAAAATTCACGCCATAATCAAGCGCGATGAATTCCTTGGAGCGATCGTGAACATGATATTGAGAGACCATATTACCGATAGGGAAAAGCAGCATGATGGCGGCCAGGATATACTTCACCGTATCGTTTTTCAAAAGGCTGATCAGCCCCAAAGCGCCTATGCCCATCCATACGGCCCACATATTGTAGGCTACTACAAAGAAGTAATCACGATCCCTCACTTCGGCATTGGAAAGATTCATCACAAAGACCATGACCACGGTGGTAAGCAGAAATACTGAGAGGAAATACCGGAAGCTGTGGCGATTGCGCTTTTGGTGGAAAAAGGCTCCGCCCAAACCGAGCACTGCAACAAAGATATTGGCGATGCCCTGCCCCAGATTATGACCCATATTTACCAGCGGGGCCAGGATGCCTTCTGGGAACCACTGCATACCAAAATAGCGGATGAAATGGAAGCCCATCTGATCTCCAAAGAAGGAACCGCGGCGTTTGAGGAAGTTAGTCTCGCCATATTGCTTACGCAGCACATAATCCATAAAAGCGCTTAAGGTATGGGGACTGCCTTCATTGATAAAGGGACGGTGTGCAGCCCGGATCATCAGGAAGATATGGCTGGAAAGACCCACAATCACGAGCAAGATGGACATCAGCCAGAACCTTTTGCCAAAGATGTCACGCAGTTCATAGGCTAAAATGATCAGAGAGACCAGGGCAAAACCCCATTTGTCAAAGTCGTCTATAGCCAGGCCTTCTCCAATAGCTCCAAAGAAGAAATATCCGGCGAAGATCGCTACAGTGTAGCCCACCACCTTCATCCAGAAGTTATTCTGCCGGACACCTTTGATCAACATGGGATACACTATTATAAAGAGGACGGCCGGGGCTATTTGCAGTGCAGTTTGGTGCACGCAGAAGCCCAGGAAGAAGATATAGACGATAAGTAAAAGGATATTCTGATGGTCATAATCCCGGCTCTTTTCTACCCAAACCAAGGTAAGCCAGAGGATCAGATTCACAAAAAAGACCAATCCGGAATAGACCTCCGCCTCGATCGCATTCATCCAAAAAGTAAAGGAAAAAGCAGTATATAAAGCAGCCACTGTTCCGGCAAAGATCGCTTCCCAAGCCTTGACCTTCAACATACTTACCAGCTTCACGGTAAAGAGATAGGTAAACATCACCGCAAAGGCAGAAGCCAGACCGGAGATAAAAGCTGCAATCACAGCGTGAGGAAACAGCCAACCGAAGAGCGCTACAATCGCCCGGCCAATGATGATATAAAAGGGATTTCCCGGAGGATGCGGTACGCCCAGAATGCTGATGCAAGTGGCGAATTCTCCGCTATCCCAAAAGCTCATGGTGCGTGCCTGCGTGCTCATATAGATCAGCAGAGTGAAGGCAAAGACAATCCAGGCAAATATACGGTTATAGTTCACAGGCACGATGGCCTGCGGGCGCATCACAGAGTCGTCAACGACAGTCTTGAGTGCTTCGGGCTTTTTATATTCACTACGTTTTTCTTGGGTAAGACGTTTTCTTATTTCTTTAGTTTTGGCCATTAAGACTCCTTTTGGTTATTCCTTCATACCTGTTTTGGCATAGCTGGCAATGATTTGTTTCTGTGCAAAGAAAAATAAAATCAGTATAGGGACGATGCTAAAGGTGGAGGCCGCCATCAGCAGAGTAGTCTGCGTGGAAGCTTCCTGATTGAAATAGCTGAGCCCCACCTGCAAGACCCTGAGCTCCGGACGGTTGATCATCACCAAAGGCCACATAAAGCTATTCCAGCTACTGATCAATGAGAAGATGGAGGCCGTGGCAATGATGGGTTTGGAAAGCGGGATCACGATGCGCCAGAGCATACCAAAGACGGAACAGCCATCGATCGAAGCAGCATCAAAGAGCTCTTTGGGCAAAGATTTGAAATGCTGACGAAACAGGAAGATAGTAAAGATATTCGCTGTCCAGGGAATGATCAGGGCATTATAGGTGTCCAACCAGTTCAATTTATCCAAAAGCACATAAGAGGAAATCATATAGATCGGTTGCGGCACCATCATCATCGAAAGAAAGAGGTAAAACAAAAAGTCCCTTCCTCTAAACTCCATCCTCGCAAAGGCATAGGCCGCAAGCAAACTGGTAAACAACACTCCAAGCAAGCTCAAGAAGCTCACATAGAGGGTATTGTAAAAGTACAAGCCAAAAGGCACTTTTTTAAAGGCGGTGGAGAAGTTTTTCCAATGCAGGCTGGGTTTTTTGCGCACCAGCTCTATCTCGGCGCTTGGCACCTCTTTATACTCAACGGCTATATTCAACGTTTCATCCAAGACGTGAATTATGCTGGATTCATCCTTCTTCATCACCAAAAGGATTCTATCCGTCTGTCCATCGTGATTCCAGACAAAATACTCTTCTTTGGGGATGAAGACAGTTTCCTGTTTATTAAATTCAGACTGCGTGGTAAGCGCGGTGGTAAGCATCCAGATAAAGGGAACGATCATGGTCAGGCCAAAGATGGTCAGGACCAGATAAGTGATAGTGCTTCTTAATTTATTCATTTCATCTCCCCTTAATAATTTACGTGTTTTTCCATTCTGCGCTGCAAGATGGTCAGTCCCAGAATGATAACAAAGAGGGTGAGAGCAATTGCGGAAGCGTAACCCATTTCCAAGAGATCAAAGCCTTTTTCATAAATATAATAGACGATGAGCTTGGTGGTATTGAGCGGCCCGCCTTTGTCCGTCATCAGATAAATCTGCGAGAAGGTCTGAAAACTGACTATAGTAGTCATCAGTAAGACATAAAATGTGGTTGGTGAGATCAACGGCAGGGTGACACTCCAAAACTGCCTGGATTTGCTGGCCCCATCCATTTCAGCCGCTTCGTAATATACCTTGGAAATATTTTGCAAGCCGGCCAGATAGAGGATGGTGTTATAGCCCAAGCCTTTCCAGACCGTCATAATGATGATGCCAAAGAGGGCTTGAGAGGGTCCATGGAAAAAGCGGGGTAAATTAAACTTGAGCCCCAAATCCTGAAACATCATTAGAAAGATCCCGCGGGATTCAGACAGCCAGCCCTGTGGAGAAATGCCCACATAGCCTAAGAAAGTATTCATCAGGCCCGTCTGCTCGTTGAAGATCAATTTCCAGATGATCGATACCGCCACCAGCGAGGTAACAAAGGGCATAAAGTACACGATCCTGAACAGGCTCTTGAAGTACTTTATTTTGTTTAAAAGTACGGCAAAGAACAGGGAAAATACGATCGAAGCCGGGACCTGAATGATCACCAGCCAAAAAGTATTGCCCATGGATTGCCAAAATACCGGGTCTTTGATCATAGCAGTATAGTTTGCGAGTCCGATGAAACTCCCTGTGCCTGAAAGGGACCAGTCGTAAAAAGATAAAACAAAGCTCATCACAATCGGGATCAAACGAAATGCTGTAACAATCACTAACGCGGGTAAAAGATAAAGGTATGGAGAAATCTTCCATTTTGTTTTCATTTCTTACCACCATTTTCTTGTTTTCCGGATTCTCGATATGGGCGCCAATCAATGCCCAACGTTGTACATTTTTTATAGAAATTTTCCCGGGTGATCTCTGCGATCGCCGCAGAGCGCATGATATTGCCCCCGGTCTTGGACAGCAGACTGTGTACATAATGCCTGCTAAAGGCATCCTTGGCTGCAGCCCAGTTTGTCTTGTCCAAGTCTGGCAAGATCTGGTCTTCAGCGGAGATACCAGCCACATTTTCCGGCAAATCTTCCGGCTGAATCACCTTGTTTTCTGCCAAAATCACGGCGTGTTCCAAGGCATT
>CAXZAB010000145.1:0-6167 GCA_964293715.1 uncultured bacterium
GGAGAATAGAATGCTTACTAAGCTCTATGTCAACAATTACCGTTGTTTGGTAAATTTTGAAATTGAATTTGATAATCTAGTTTTACTACTGGGCACAAATGGTAGCGGTAAGACCAGTATATTCGATATTCTTTATAATATCAGAAGGTTAGTTATAGATAATGATAGAGTTGGAGATATCTTTTCCTTGGATGATATGACGATCTGGTTAGACTCAAAAACCCAAACGTTTGAATTATCCGTTAGTGGCAATGAGGGGGTTTATGTTTATAAGCTATTGCTTGAATTCAACAAAGATGCCAAAAGGTTACAGATTGATTCCGAAACATTGCATTACAATGGGAAACGGCTTTTCGAGTTTGTGCAAGGGAAAGTGGAAATGCAATTGGATGATAAAGCCGGATTAGGCTATCCTTCTGATGTCACCAGATCAGCGCTTACTATTGTGTCGGATGATTACGAGAACAAAAGAATAACCTGGTTTAAAAAGTGGTTTGAGATGCTTTTTATATTGAATCTTCAGCCCAAGGCAATGAGTTCAAGTTCGGATGAGGAATCTTCGTGGCTAAATCCGGACGGCACGAACTTTGTTTCGTGGTATCGATATATTTCTCAGGAACATCAGAATAAAGTCCCCAAAATCTACGCTTATCTGCAAGAATCAATTCCTGGCTTTGATTCCTTCAAGTTGGAAACAGCTGGAAAGAGTAAAAATTTGAAAGTTGGATTTCGAAGCGATGATAAGTCCCAGAAGGCTGAATATTTCGATTTCGATCGTATTTCTGATGGGCAAAGAGTATTGATTGTTTTACACTTGCTCTTGGTAGGGCTAAAAGATATGGGACACACTCTGATGCTGGACGAACCGGAAAATTACGTTGCCCTTGCCGAAATCCAGCCTTGGCTAATGGAACTCAGCGATGCCTGTGGAGTGAGTATCCCTCAAATTATTATCATCAGCCATCATCCGGAGCTTATTGACTATTTTGGGGCAGAAAAATGCAGACTTATAGATAGAGATCCCTTGGGACCTGCCCGCACAAAACCTGTTCCCACCCAATTTGAGGGCAGTTTAAAACTCTCCGAGGTCATTGCACGGGGTTGGGAGCATGAGTAAAAGAAAGGTAAGTTTGGTGATCATCTGCGAAGATAAACAGCAAGAATGTTTTGCTAGAAGGTTTCTCTATGGAATGGGGTGGGGTAAGGACGAGAAAAGTATTCGGGTTGCAGTTGCTCCATCAGGTGAGGGCTCTGCTGAACAGTGGGTACGCGAAGCCTATGCCAGAGAACTGAAGGTTCACCATAGAGGTCTTTACGCCTATGCTATGGTTACCATTATCGATGGAGATAATATAGGGGTAGATGGAAGAATTCGGCAGCTTGACGATCAGTGTATAGATCAGAAAATCCCAGTTAGAAGAGTAACAGACGAAGTAGCAATTATTGTCCCCACCCGAAACATAGAGACTTGGATCCATTATCTTAAAGAAGAGGATGTGGATGAAATCAACGTGTATCCTAAACTTAAAAATGAAAGTGAATGCCAACCTGCCGTAGCTGAATTGGTTAAAATGTGCAAAACAGAGGGGCTGCCTGATGAAGCCCCGTTCTCACTTAAGGCTGCTTGCGAGGAATTTAAGCAGAGAATACAATAATAAGATCCAAGCTCGATCGGGAGTCAGGAATCTCAAAAGAGGTACCTGATTACTTAAAGAGCACCCTAAGATACCATGATCCTAAAATTGCCCCAAATAGACCTAAAAAATGTGACTCTGACTCTGATAGCAGAGAATCCGGCTATTGTTTACTTAGAGATCACTCAAGGCTTTGGTAGAATGACAAGACTAGACAATATAGAAAAGCACAAAATTTATAAAGTTTATATAGGCGATTAAAATGAGAATATTACATAGTTCCGATTGGCATCTGGGCTGCAGCCTCTTCGGCAAAAAGCGTTATGATGAGCAGGAGAGCTTTCTAAAGTGGTTGATTGAACTGATCGAGATCGAGCAGATAGATATTGTGCTGGTGAGCGGGGATATATTTGATTCCCCTGTCCCCAGTCACAGGGCGCAGGAGCTTTATTACGATTTTTTGCATAAGGTGAGCCTTACAGCCTGTCGCCACATAGTTATCATTGGCGGGAATCATGATTCGCCCAGCCTGCTAAATGCACCGTCTGGATTGCTTAAGCATCTTAACATTCACGTGAGGGGAGGGATGACGGACGAAGCAAAAGACGAGGTAATTATCCTGAAAGATAATGACGGTGAGGCTCTGGCAGTGGTGTGTGCCGTGCCTTTCCTCAGAGAGCGGGATCTGCGCCTGGTGGAAGCCGGGGAATCGATTTTGGCCAAAGAAGATAAGCTGACTCAAGGGATTGCGAACCACTATAGCCAGGTGTTTGAGCATGCCTTGGGGCTGGCAAAAAACGTGCCGGTGCTCGCTATGGGGCATCTTTTTGCCGCTGGAGCCATCCTTCGGGAAGGAGAGGCTGTGCGGGATCTTTATATTGGCAATCTGGCTCAGATTCCAGGCAGCATCTTCCCCAAGGAGATTGACTATATAGCCTTGGGGCATCTGCACAGGCAGCAAAGTGTGGGCGCACGGGAAAATCTGCGGTATTCTGGCTCGCCCATTCCGCTATCTTTCACGGAGGCAGAAACTCCTAAACAGGTGCTGGTGGTGGATATCCTCAGCGATCGATGCAGGGTGAGAACAGTGGATGTTCCTCAAAAGGTCAGGCTGGTGCGGATCGAAGGGGATTGGGAGAAGATTTTTGCAGAGCTGGAGTCTCTGTTCACGGAGCTGCTGCCTTGCTGGCTGGATGTGAATTATAAGGGGGCAGACATCCTGCCGAATTTGAAACAGGATATTCTGGACATAATTGAAGATGAAGATATACAGCTCTTGAGACTGCGCAACGATAGAATCACCCAGAAAGCCTTGTCCAAACAGAAGCTCACGGAAACTCTGGACGATCTTGATCCGCAGGAGGTCTTTAGGCGTTGCCTTAAGCTGCATAAGATTGAGGAACCTTTGGCGATGGAGCTGCAACTTTGCTATAACGAAATTCTGCAAGAGATGTCTGAAAGAGACGTCCAGGCTGAGTGAGGGGCAGATATGAGAATTCAAAAACTAACCTTTCAAAACCTGAACTCGCTGTATGGGGTGTGGGAGATTGATTTTAGCGATAAGGTTTTTACCGAAAGCGGAATCTTTGCCATCACCGGGCCCACAGGATCCGGAAAATCCACCATTTTGGATGCGATCTGCCTGGCTTTATATGGAGAAACCCCGCGCCTGAGCAGGATCAGCAAATCCACCAATGAACTAATGTCCCGCCGCACCGGAGAATGCTTTGCCGAACTGCAGTTTGAAACCAACAAAGGCAGTTATATTTGCCGGTGGAGCCAAAGACGCGCCCGCAGCAAAGCTGAGGGCGAATTACAACAGCCTAAACACGAAATATCTTTGAGCAGTACCGGAGTGATTCTGGAAGAGAAGATCATGCAGGTGAAGGCTAAGGTGGAAGAGGTTACCGGCATGGATTTCACCCGCTTCACAAGGTCTATGCTCCTGGCTCAGGGCGGCTTTGACGTCTTTCTGAAGGCGGAGATGGGTGAGCGTTCTTCCATTTTGGAGGAGATCACCGGCACCGATATTTACAGCGATATCTCCAAAGAGGTTCATATCCGCAAGAGCGCTTTGCAAAACAAGCATAAAGAGCTTACTGCCGTCCTGGGTGCCATCACTATTTTGGATGCAGAAGAGTGCCAGGCGCTGCGTGATGAGCTATCGCAAGCTACAGAGGCAGCCACGAAACTCCAGAAGGGTCACGGTGAAATTACGGCGATGCTGAAATGGTCTGAGAATATCAAGCGTTTGCAAGGTGAAATCAGGGCTCATCAAAGCGTTTTGGAGGCTGTGCATAAGGATGTTAAGGATTTTGGCCCGCAACGAAAGCAGTTGGAAAAGATGCAGCGGGCTATTCCTCTCAAGGCAGAATTTAAGGGAATCGAGACTCTGCGGGAACGCCTGAAAGAAATCAATCAAGACTTGGAAGTGCTCAAGGCCAGAAGCCTCAAACTCACTCAGGATGAGGACACTATCAAAACCGAATTGAAACAAGCTGCCACAATCCTTACTGCAGCCGAGGAGCAGAATCCTGAGCAACAAAGAGTCTTTACGCTTGTCCGTCAATTGGATAGCAAGCTAAGTGATCAGCAAAAAGCTCTGAGCGAAATTAGCAATGATTTGAAGAAGAGAAGCAGCGAATACATGGCTCTGGAAAAAGACATCAGGAAGATGGAAGAGGAGCTGGGTGCACAGGAAAAAGAGCTGAGCACAGCCAAAAAGTATCAGAAAGAAAACTCCGCGGATGCTGAATTGCCCTCTTCGTTCAAGGCCTTGAACAATCAATTGCTGCAAGTCATGGGCATAGAAAAAGAGATCAAACTCTTCCGGGAAAAGGGCAAGCAGGCTGATCCAGGCCCCAAGAAAATTGAATTGGCTACGTTTGTAGAAAAGATCGCTGCTCTTAGCAAGAAATTAGAGCAGACAGATACAAAGATCGGTGAAACCGGGGAGGCTCTGCAGAAGCTTTTGGCCGGAAAATCCCTTGCCGAACACCGCAAGCAAGCGCAGGCGGAAGACAGAAAATCGTCCCAAATCCAATCTTTATGCTCAGCTTTTGAAAACTACGTGAAGCAGCAGACCAGGTTTACTCAGCTTAAAGCTGCGATCGCTAAGGATAATGAAGATCTAAAGCAGATTGAGTCCGAACTTAAAGGTAAGAACGAAAAGCTGGCAGTGGCAGACCAGACCTTACAGACTGAAACGGACAAAAAGCAGCAAGCCGATCGCATCCTGGACCTAAAGGAAGAACGTAAAAAGCTTCAGGATAATTCTCCCTGCCCCCTTTGCGGATCCACTCAGCATCCTTTTGCGACAGGACTTATCCCGGATCTGGAGGCAGGGGATCAGGCTTTGAAAGAGGCCCGGCAAGCGGTGAAGGATATTGAGAGGGCAATCACAGAACTGAATAAATTGCAGACTGAGACGACAACCAGGCTGCGTCTTAACAAAGAATCTCTCGCAGAAATAGATATGGATGCCAAGGCTGAAGAGCTGGGGAAGAAACGAGCCCAGTTCGGCATTTTAGAGGTTTCCAGCCAAGCTCTGGATAAACTACAGAAACTGAACGCTAAAAATCTGGAAATCATGGGGAAACTGATCAAAGATGCGGAAGAGCTGGCTCAAAAACAGGAAGAGCTGAAAGAGGAAAAAACACAGCTGCAGTCTCGCCTGGCCACGCTTCAAGAACAGCGCGGGACCTGCGAGCTGGCGCTGCACAAACTTCAGACAGAAGCAGATCAATACGCCAGAGACTTAAATGATCTTCAGGATAAGATATTTGCGCAACGCAGGGCTCTCGCAGAACAGATCAAGCCTTTCGGGATAGATATTGATGCCCTTTCTAATCTGCCTGAAATTGCCTCGACCCTGGCAACCAAGAAAGAGGCCTGGATACAAAACAGTGAACAGGTGAGCAAACTGGGAGCCGAAATCCAAAGGCTGCGGACCAGCATCTCTGCTAAAGAAGAATGGCTAAAAAACCGCAAGCAAGAGATCGATGCTGCCAAGGCCAAGCAAACAGAGCTGAATACGGAAATAGAGGGCAATACAAAAGCCAGAAATAAGCTTTTGGGCGCTGATAAAGTAGATGAAGCCGAGGCCAAATGGCAAAGTAAACTGGCCAAACTGCGAGCTGAGCTGAAAGAAACTGAGCTTAAAAACACCGAGAATAAAGCGAATATAAGTACCAACACTGAATCCCGGCAGAGAATAACAGAGCAGCTATCCGGTCATCAGCTCAAGCTGCAAGAAGCAGAAACAGAGTTCCTTAAGGCTTTACAGGCGAATGACTTTTCTGGCCTTGAAGACTTCCAGGGCAGCCTGCTCAGCCAAGAGCAATTCAACCAACTTCAAGACAGGGAAAAAGAGCTGAGTGCTGCCAAAGAAGGCCAGACCGCCAATATTATGGACAAAACGCGGCAGCTTCAACTGGAGCAAGAGAAGAAACTCACGGACATCCCCTTGGTCGAGCTGGAGCCCCAAGCCAAAGCCCATGAGGCTGAAATAGCCGAGCTCAATAAAGAGCAAGG
>CAXZAB010000146.1:0-6134 GCA_964293715.1 uncultured bacterium
ATTGACTTATGTTTGATCCAAGCTGACAACGCTCAAGCTAAAACGCTCTTGGATAGCTTGCCAGAACTTAGAGGCCCGCATGCTGAGACTGTGATTTATCTGAATACTATTTACCTGAACAATATCGCTGATTATCAGGGCTTGCAGAGCTACCTTGAGGGAGTGTTGCCAACCTTGCAAGACCAAAACCTGAGACCTCTGATCTACATTTACTACTTGGAAGCTCAACTTTTTACCATGCATATCAAGGAGTTCTTCACGGCTGCTCTGGCCGAATATCCCAAGCTGCACACCAATCCTGGGGCTCAGAACCGCCTGGCAGGAGTAATCGCGCAGGCCTACATGAATCAGGGAGATTATCCTTTGGCAGAGCATTACTACAAGGAAAAACTTAAGCTGGCCACAAAACTGAATGATGGACTGGGTATGCGCATCGCTACAAACGGTCTGGGCGGAGCCTTATCGCGCATGGGTAAAAAGCAGGAAGCTCTGGAAAAGTATCAGCAAGCTTTGGAGATCGCAGAAAGTATCGGAGACCGTAACGGCTATTCCAAAGTCCTCTTGAATCTGGGTGTTTATTACCGAAACGAGATGGATTATGATAAAGCCCTGGAGTGCTATCAGAAGAGTTTGCTGCTGGCAGCTCATATCGGCAATCTGATGCAGGAATCCATCATTTTGTATGATATGGGTGAATTGCTCGTTTATCAGGATGATCTTGAGGCAGCTTTGCCGCTGTTCAAGCAGTCTCTGGAAATCGCCGAAAGGATTAATGATTACTCCGGGATCTCTTTCTGCAACGATGCCATAGGTGATGTGCATTTCAGACGTGAAGAATATCAGGAAGCGGAAGCTACATATCGTGCCAACCTTGTGCTGCAAAAGAAGATCCATGATCAAGAAGGCATAGCTCACACCTGGGGTAATCTGGGCAATATTGCGAAAGTCAAAAAAGACTATCCCACCGCGCGTAAGTATTATTATATGCAGTTGAAATCACTCACTAAGGTGCAGGATTGGGATGGCGCAGGCAGAGCGAGATTTAACCTGGCCATGATCAACCGTGAACAGGGCTATCCCAAACGCGCCCTGCACCAGCTTAGGATCGCCAGAACCCTCTTTGAACGTTGCGGGGCCAAGCATTACCTGCAAATCTGCGACGAGCAAGAACAGGAATTAAGGAATATAATTAGCAGTTAGTATGCGCAAATTTCCTTGAATAGACTTATGATTATTCAACAAGACGATATGGACGGTCACTGATCTAAGTATCGGCTTGATTCCTCGATATATTCTTTGTTTGTCCGGGATGGCGAGTTTGATGCTGGAGGCTTGGGCTCGTTGCGCTAAAATCTTAAGTGAGAACCGGAGTTTGACCAAGCTTTAAAAGATAGATTGTAGAGAGGATATTTGGCATATAGAACGCTCGAACTCAGCTTCAGTCATATATATACGAAGAGGGCAGCCTCAAGATATATTCAGTAAAGCAGAGAGCAGAGAAAGGCCTGAAGTCATATTTTCCTTGCCAAAATAAGCTAAATGAAATTTATGGTATCTATCCGGTCGGGATGTGGCGCAGCCCGGGTAGCGCACTTGAATGGGGTTCAAGGAGTCGCAGGTTCAAATCCTGTCATCCCGACCAAATTATGAAGGTGACTTTGTGGTCACCTTTTTTGGTTATAATGAGATATATAGCAATGATACTGGGTTTTCTCGCAAGCGTCTGTGCCAATCTGGGACAGCATTACAGATAGCAGATATAAACAGAGATTCGGAGTCTGCACCATTTAATCCTTAGCAATATCGGTACGCTGCTCTTTATTTCCCCTGCTTTTGACACCAGCGGGGAAAGCACTCTGCTGCTAGATTTCAAACAGTTTGTGGATCACTATCAAAGCGGTTTCACGGTGGGATTAGCCACCCGTAGCGCCCAAGGAAGCTGGAACACTGTGTGGAGCGTTTCTCCCAGCTCAGATCTGGGCCCTGAGCAAAAGACGGTGACCATCGATAATGCGGATGTGGGTGCCACCGATTTCCAGATCGCTTTTTTCTTCAGCGGAGATACCTATAAGATCAACTATTGGTTTTTGGACGATGTGAAGCTCTATTCCAGTTTCCCCTATGATCTTGCGCTCAGCGCTTCCACTTTACCGGCCCATGCAGAGGCCGGAAGCTCTGTGTCTCCGGCTTGCACGGTCAAGAATGTGGGATTGAGCCCGCTTGCCGCCCTGGTATCGCTCAATGTGTATTGCAATGGTGAATCGCTGACGTTCGAACCTTGACAAGCGAAGTTAGTCATTGGGTTGCTGAATAATCTACACAGGTCAGTAACGGTGACCCTACCTTTCTCTTTCAGGTAGTCCAATACCGAAATTTGTTTGCTTTCATCAGACAACAGATTATACTATTATAAACAGCGGGAATTTTCTCTTTGCTCCGCTATAGAAATGTGCTAAGGTGAAGATTCATTTTGAACCGGCTCCTGGCAGCCGGTTTCTTTTTTGGGGCAATTAATCCGCTTAATCACAAGATATAAAGGAGAAATTATGAAGAAGACCAAAAGGGAAAGAAAGAGCCTAAGCTTGGCAGCCCCAAGATTGTGAGTAAAAACAAGCAAGAGCCAGAAATTGGTCTGAAGGCTAGCATCCCAAAGGCTGGCGTTAATCATTTGAGCAACCTGTTTGGAACAGCGTCTTATGAACGTATCAAGGTTAGGGATGACTATCGCAATGGCGATAGAAAGCGCAAAGATCCTCTATCAAAGGCTATGGGGACAGTTTCAGCAAGGATACCCAAAGCCTGATCCCAGGCTATAACAACAACACAATACATGGAGGAAAACATGAATAAAAAGTATGATCTTTCGAAGATCAAAATTGAAGGGAACCATATCGAGATAGAGCTGGACGGAGTGGTGGTAACAGGGAAATTCCTATACCGCAATTCTGGAGACTTCGCGGTAAGCATCACCAGCCCATATCAGGGGATCTCCGCAGAATCCAGCCACATTCCGCTTGGTGCGCAACAGTTTAAAAACTTCTTGGGTCCCTACGGTGATACCAGAGCTGCTGAGATCTTGACGGATCTTTATAGATTCTGCGTTTACACAGAAGAACACCAGGAGGAATTGCTTGCTACTCTGGCTGAGTTTGATAAAGCCTTACATTATGCAAATTACTTAGACCCGGTTACGGTAGCTAAAAAGCAGCAGATGGATGCCATTGCACAAGAAATCAAAGAGCTAAAAAAGCTTCTAATATATCGCAGCACAGAGAGTGCCAACTATCAGCGTAGGATTAACCAGCTAATGAAAGAGATGGGAACCCTGGCTTTTGAAACCAATGCAGACTACAGTCAGATCTTTAAGAAAAGCTTCAATGCCTTCGAAGCCAAAATGCATATCGGTGAAGTTTATGTGCAAAGCTTTATGGCCTACAAAGATACCCCGGTGTGGGAAACCCGGACTTCCTCCGTGATCCAATACCTGAATGCTTTGCGGGACCGGGAAACAGACCAATAAGAAAGGGTAGATTCAGCTCACTTACCTGTATCAAGTCCAGGCTCGGTTAATCTATCAGCAGCCTCTTTGTTCCCTTTGGCAACGGCTCTTTTAAAAGCGGAGACAGCTTTTTCAGGGTCTGGACTTGTCCCTAATCCCTCTTGGTAAATGAGCCCCGTATAGTAGTACGATTCGCTACTCTGGGATATTTCAAAGTAGGAAAGAGCCTTTTTAAAATCACGCTTTGCTCCCCAGCCCTTGAAATAACACATACCCAGATAATGATATGAAGCGTTGAAGCTCCATTTCTTTGCAGACCTCTCAAACCATTTAATAGCTTCCTTATAATTCTGCTCCAATATTTTGCCTTCGTAATACGCCAGCCCAGCAGCAAACATAGCTCTTGCATTTCCGCTTTCTGCGGCTTTCAAGAACCACTGCACGGCCTCGCGATCATTCTGTTTTATCCCTTCACCGTCTTTATACATCAAATACAGTCGATATTGGGAATGGTGGTGTCCACTCAAGGCTGCCTTTTTATACCATTTGAATGCGGTTTTTATACTCTGTTTGGTGCCAGTTCCTGCTTCGGCGCATTTTGCCAAGGCGTACATGCCATAGATGTTGCCGCCTTTAGCCGCTATCCTGTAATGCTCAACTGCCTGCTTTGGCCTTTTTATTATCGGGTTTGATATGCGTTCGCCTCTAACGCCAGCATCAGATCTCCAATCATCGTATGAGGAGCCATACTTGCTTCCTCTAAAAGTGCCCGAATATGAATCACCCAAAACAGCGTGTTGTTCCAGCGTAATATTTGTGGAAGGAAGGCGAAGCCATTTTTGGATCAAATACTCTGTCCAATAGGAGTTTTTGGAGTCACAATCCCGAGCAGCAAGCAATTTAGCCAATAATATTCTGGCTTCAAAATGGCCCTGATATGTTGCCAGACGCAGCCATTTGATTGCTTCCATCCAGACCATGAATTCATTTCCACAAGCATCGAAATCTCTTTTTTTTAAGGGTTTACTCTCTAAGATATTCTCTAAACGTCCTGCAGGATTATCATAATATTCATCTGAATCTTCATATACTATGTCCAAATAGTAGCTGCCCAGAAGATACTGAGCCCATGAGTCCCCCAGCCAGGCAGAATCCCGAATCCAATTTATGTACTTTTCCTCATTATTGGGTATAACTGATATGTGTAGAAAAGTATGATATAATTCGTATAGACTGAAACTTGCCTCTGCATCACCCGAAGCAATCAGCTTCTTAAATAAGTCCTCAGATTTGTTAAACCAGAAGAGTACCACTTTCATTCTTTCTTCGAAGTGGGTCTTTATTTCAAGTTCACTATGGAAGATTACAGGATCTGCCCCTGTTTTACGGTAATAGCAATAGGCCAGATGTCCACAGGCTTTGGGGTGCTCCGCTTCGGCTGCGAGCTTGAGCCATTTTAGACCATCTTTATTCTTGTCATTATCGAAGTAATAATTAGCAAGCAGATAAGAGCTATTGGCATCCCCAGCTTTAGCTTCTTTCAGATATTGCTTATAATTCTGGTCGGTGCAATCCGGCAAGGGAATTGCCAGTTTTTGTTCAGCAGGAGGAACATACTTCATGTTTTCCAAGAAAGCATTAAAAGCCTTTAAAGTAAGCTCTGCCTCAATGCTACCTTGTGCACTGGCTTTAGTCCAGAGAGTTCTGGCTTTGTCAATGCTCTGGGAAGTTCCAATACCCAGTAGCCTCATGTGCCCAAGCTCAATCTTCGCCTCTGTCCTACTGCTCTTTTGAATATGCCATGCAGCTATCTTACAAGATTGCTCCGTAGATACGCCAAATTCCAGAGATTGCTCATAGGGCTCGCGCCCATACAATATATTTAAGCCCAAGTCATAATTAGTATTTGAATCAACTTTTGGTCTGTCATTTATAAAAATATCGTTCTTGCTTTCTACTCTGCCAACTTCGTTATCTTCGTCATCCAGAAACGGCTGTTCATCGTCTGGGCGTATCTCTTTATGGCCACTGTCTTTCTCATCCTGGTCATCTCCAGGATAAGATACAAAGCCTATGCCAAGGACTGAAAGCAATAATAATAGCATACTCATAACTATCTCTCCATTCATTATGCTGTACTTTTGAAGTGCCATTCAATAGGTGATTTGCCTGATAGAGGCAAGCTGTAATCATTCTCAAAACGGTGATTCTCTTCAAAGCAGTTCATAATTCTAAGCGCTATATTCTTCTGTTTTTGTCAAGGTTTTATATTTCAGTCACTCCCTAAGCCAAGTTATCAAGTTTACTATCGTACATAGAGATATGATTTTTGCTTTTCTATCAAGGGCATTGTCCACATGTGGCTTATGCTAGGCCTGAGCGTTGGTCTTGTTCTAATCAGCAGACTCGAAAACAAGTTAGAATATAGAGGAATAGAGAGGAAGAGCTGCGGGGTTTGCCATAGCTCAAGCTGCTTTTCTCAAAGACTACACCAGAAACAACCTGATATGGTTACCTGTATTGAACAGCCTCTGTTTGCTTGAGACTGTTCAACAAGTTTCGATTATTTTCCAATAACTTAGCTGGTTCAATAGTCTAAAAAGTGGGCGAGGCATCCTTCCTACAATCCTGTGTC
>CAXZAB010000147.1:0-6110 GCA_964293715.1 uncultured bacterium
TGCTCATGAACTCACCGACCGCTTTGGCGAAATCCCCCAAAATGCGCAGTGGCTACTGCTTTACTTCAAGATCGACCTTTTGGCAAAGAAGCTCAAACTGCGCAATTGCACAGTGAAGCGCGGCACCATGACCATCGAATTCGACGGCTCTCACAGTCCGGCCAAAGCCAGTATCCTGCGCTTTGGCGGCAAGCTGTCCGAACCCTTCCGCTTTGAAGCAGAGCGCAATCTCAAGATCATCATCGAGCTGGAAGATGGACTGGATTCCTTGCAACAGTTTGAAAGGGCTATTGAGATTTTGGAGTTGTGGGACTGAGGGATTACTTAGGTTTTTCATTCTACTGTGAGCGAGGTTGGCAATCCAGCTTGGAGAGTTACATATCATTATCTCAGACAGTTAGAATTCTACAGAGTCCTTTTGCTAATGTCTACGTCAATGAAGAGATGTAAGTTTTAATTGACAGAATTCATCTATGATTTCACAATGTACTTAGTATAAAATAAGAGGAAGCCATGGCAGAAAAGAAAACCCCCGAATCCAAAGACTGTTCTTCTATAAAGATTAGGTATATTTTTAGGAATGACTACAATCCTGTATATGCAAATGGAGCTTATGGAGGAATCACACCTTCAGGCGAGATAGTCGCAAATTTCTATTTTGAGAGACACCCCTTGCCCAAATCGGAAATTCTGCGTCCAGATGGCCATAATTATGAGCCCTCCGATTTGGCAAATTCTTCCGTTAGATTCATAGATACGGGAGTAATTATGAGTCCCGAGACGGCCCGCAACTTGGCTAAATGGCTTGAGAAACAGGCAGATATGGCATTAAACATTGATAAGGTAGATAAGCCACAGGAGCTTGAAGAACAATGAATAATAAATACTCCCCATCCTCTACCAGGCTTGATTACAAAAGCTATCATTATGCCAAGTGTTATCATCCTGCCACCATCATCTTCCCCAAATTAGACACTTGTAGATATCTTCGTAACGATTCGTCTGTGGCAGAGCTTCAAAAAGACACCCACATCATCAGCAGTCTTCCCGGGTACACCATCTCCAAAGTGTTCGAATGCACTGTATCTTCAAATGAAGATGGCTCTATATTGATTGAGTGCCCTTTATTACAACTGTATTCGACGGGAGATACCCGCGCAGAAGCTATCGAAAACATCGAGGAAAACATCGTCTGTCTTTTTGACGACTTATCTGAAAGTAATGATTTTTCGGATGATTGGCTAAAGATTAAAAGCGATCTTCTGAGCTACATGCACAAGGCATAATAACGAGAATGCCTACCACATCAAGAACTCGCCAGGCATTTGAGCAGAAAACAGCGGTGATTTTTCGCAGTGGCAAAGAGTTTAACGGCTGGATTAAAAACGAGGGCAAAGGAATAGCCAGGATCACTATACAAAAAGCTAATAGAGAAATCCCCAAAGGAACGCTGCGTGCTATGGCCAAAGGTCTGGGCATTGACGTAACTACCTTCTGCGAATTCGTTGAATGCAAGATAAAAGGACCAGAGTTAATCGACACCATCCTCAATAACAAAACAAAAGGATAATTTCAACTCATAGTTTCTGCAGCCATTTGAGAGCTCTGGCTAAGCTCATAGCTATTTAGTACAATCCAGAGGCACGCCCAGTGGCTACTGCTTTACTTCAAGATCGACCTTTTGGCAAAGAAACTCAAGCTGCGCAATTGCACAGTGAAGCGCGGCACCATGACCATCGAATTCGACGGCTCCCATAGCCCAGCCAAAGCCAGTATCCTCCACTTTGGCGGCAAACTGTCCGAACCCTTCCGCTTTGAAGCAGAACGCAATCTCAAGATCATAATCGAGCTGGAAGATGGACTGGATTCCTTGCAGCAATTTGAGCGCGCTATTGAGATTTTGGAGTTGTGGGACTGAGACCCTGAGAATTATGGATTGTATCAAAGGCATCGGATTACAACTACCTTTATCGAGCTTTTTTGGCTTCCATTTTCTGCAATACCAAGCCAGCCTCAGGGCTTAAGGTTATATTAACTTCATCTCCTGAAGGAAATATTTTGAGGGCTTCCTCTTCAATCGCTTTGATATTTTCCTGCTCTTCAAGCGTCACCATAATCGCCTCATTTTTTGATATCTTAAGACGAGCAGACTTTTGGCCACAATTGGGGCATTTGGTTGCCCTCGAGCTTTCGGCAAATGCATCTTGTGCGCAATATGGGCATTGTGTAGTATTTCTATCGTGCTTAAGTTTGGATACTTGCTCACAATGTATGGAATCTATTTGATTTATTTTAGGAGCGAAGGCCCTGTAACTACTAAGCAACCTCTCCCAATCATCATTTTTGCGAATGTGTTCCGTATTATAGTTTTCCAGCCTGACCAAAACATCCTCAATTAACTTTGAGCGAGAGATTTTTACAGAGTAGTTCTTTGTCTCGCTCACAATCCTTAAGCTATCCATCAAAATCCTTATATCTCCAACAACTTGTGGTGCTTGTACAGACCTTATGCGCCCTGTTGTACTAAGGCTTGATGATCCTTTTGTGGATTTTTTTGAAGCCGAGATAACTACGTAAACAACAATAGACAAGATTAATATGATGATAATGACATTCATGATAATGCTCCTTTTTTCTTTACTTTTTAAAAGCGTGTTTTTTTCATTTTATCAGTGAATTCAATTTCTTAAATATCTCTTCAAATAACGTAAGCGTTTTATTTCCGATTTCTGTTTGCAGCTTATGTATATGCTCGTTAAAGTATCTGGCTGGTCTGTAATGGTTGTATTGCAAGCCTTTTTTTAGAGGGTTATCTTTGAAGTATTTGTCTAATTGAATCGTCATTCTTGGGATCTTTGAGTTTAGTTGTGAATTCCAGCAAAGGTGCACATTGAGGTATCCCTGTATAGCTCTCAATATTCAGTGTTTTAGTCTCTTGAATAGTTTTGCATTTAGATATATTTTTTACTAAATCTCTGTTATTGTCATCCTCAACAAATTCAATCTCACTAAAACGCCACTTAATGTATTTGCTTTCATCCACATTCAATTTGAAATGCGTGCCATCATAATACCCTCTACTCACTTCCACCATTTTATCAGGTAATAATTGGCTGTCAATGCCATGTTCTGCAAAATCCGAATCTTCAATACTGAATATTGCAGACACTACTGTCGCAGGTTCTTGGGTTTTATCGGACACCGCTTGCTCGTACTCAGATACACTTGTTCGTGGATATTCATTTGTAACATTGAAGTTCTTGTCAGCTTCATCGATTGGATTAATTCGGTATAATGATTGTAGAATAGCTGTTTTTCCAGACTCATTTTTCCCCACTAAGCACCCAATGTCCGTTAGATCAACTTTCCCACTATCGATTATAGATTTATAATCCATTATTTTAAAGGATATGAGTTTCATAATGATCTCCAATTTATTGTTATTATTTTACTAATCTTTAGTATTTTGATGCACCACCCCAAACAAGCCCCTCTGATTCCATTGCTGGGAGGGGGTAGCTCGGTTCCCGTATATTCATTAAAATCATAGGCATAAGCCGCTACACAGTTACGAGCGTACTGTTCGTTACTAAACATATTCTTGTTACGATGCATATATATATCTTCTATGTTTTTCTCCTCTAGTGCCTCTTACTTTAATTTGCATTTATCATATATAAATAAAATGGTTTATTTGTCAACCTCATAGTTTTCCTCATCCCTAATCCTCAGTATTTGTGACAACATAGTGCTACACATTCTTATAGAACATGCCACCTTGTCGGCTCAAGCTCGTACCCTCCCTTATTGTCGGACTTGCTTCTAACGTATTTTCAAGTCGAGATGACTCAGAGGCTCGAGTCATCTCGAATCCAACGTTCGTTAGAAGCAAGCTCAAGGGAAGGGGGACGGTGGGTGATTAGGTTTTCTTGCTGCGCTGCCAGATTAAAGTGATTAAGATCGGGAAAGAGTCTTGCGGCCAAAAGTCCGGAATTGTTTGACTTTAGTTGGATAGCAAAAAGCCAAGCTATGCGCAGGACTGTTTTGACTTTCATTTTTGATCTGGCAGCGAGTTTCAGATGTCCTGTATCTTTCAGCATCAAAGCACATTGCAAGCCATTAACGATCCAATAATGAGAGTTTAAACAGGGGGGGGTTATTGATACAAGCGTACCCTAAGAGAGTCATAAACAAATCTACTAAACCCTAATCCAATCAAAAGAAAAACTGTAAAAAGCCAACTCGTGTAGAGACCATAAAACAGCTAAGTGTCTATATAGCAGGTGTGTAACTTTTCAAAATGGTAAAGATGAGTTAATGCCTTATAGGTAGAGATTGGGGATTTGTGTATTCATTTTATCGTGGCTGAATTTAGATGGTTCCTGAAATGTGAGATTGAACTGCGGTGTGCCCGGCCTTAAAAGACCGGGAAAGAGTCTTGCGGCGGGCAATAGCTTGTGGCGCAGCGGTTAAAACCGCTGCCTGGAGTCTTTTAAGGAGGGTTGGAGCTGTGTGGATTGTTTCAAGAGAGTGGATTGTTTCAAAAGGAAGGGTGGCGCGGTTTAGGGTTGTGAGGTTTTAGAGGGTGGGCGCTGTAGATGGCATTTCGGATTGGCAGGACTTGGCACTTGAAATTGGTACAAGGATGTTATGATGAGCTCTATTAAACATTGCGAGAGCTTATTAGGCTGCATAGGCGGAGTTCGTGGTGTAGGCGGAACAGGAGTCCGCCACTACGATAAAAGTGGAGACAGCTTGATCCAATAGATCCGCTCAATCCGGATGATCTGCGTTCTAGTGAACAAGAAAAATCTTCCGCAGGAACGGCGTCCTGCGCTACGTTAAAACGATAAAACGATAAAACCTTAAAACGGAAGGGCTTTCAGGCGGTGGTAGAGCTCAGTTACCTGCTGTTTGCGTTCATATTTGGCCAGGGCGGGGGGTAATGTCAGTTCTTTGTGTCTGTCCTCGATGAGTTTGCTGAGGCAAAGCTTGATCGCAGAGACGGATTCCATGGGGCAGATGCTGTCTATACCGCATTCTTTGAGCAGAGCCGCGGCTTCTCCATGCTGGGGAACCAAGGCCAGGATCGGGCGCGCCAAACGCAGATATTCAAAGACTTTGGAGGTGAGGGTGCCTTTTGGGGAGCTGCTGTTTATGATGAGGATAAGGGCGTCGGCTTCCTGCATTTTGACAAGGGCTTCCCGGTGGCTGAGGCCTGGCCTGATGCTGATTTTGTCCTTGATCCGGCTGCACTCTATCTCTTGATAGACTTCGCGGTTGAAATTGCCATAGAGCTCTACCCGCAGGTTACGGGGGGTGAGCATTTCTTTGTCCAATTCAGCGATGGCCTGATACAGGTATTTCAGGCTGCGGCGGGCGTAAATATTGCCAAAGTAGCTTAAGGTATAGAAATCTCTGGAAGGGCGGGCCTGAGGAAGGTCGGTATAATCCTGTTCGTCATGGCCATTGTAAAGCAGGAAAGTGCGCTGGGGGAGAGTGCTGTCAAAGTTCTGGGCAAGAGCCTCGGCAATGCCTTGAGTGGCGGTGATCACCAGATTTGCCCTGTTTAGGATTCTTCTTTCCCAAGAGCGGGAGAGCTTCCGGTTCAGAGCATTGCCCATGAGGTCATAATCCGAAAGCAGTGTCCAGTAATCACGGTAATCCACCACCAGGGCTTTGTCAAATTCCTGGGCCAGTTTATAGGCGCCGATCGCAGAAGAGAAGGGGCCACAGGAAACGAAGATGAGATCTATCTCGCTTTGTTTCAGGATCTTTCTGCCGTGGGCCAGCAGATGCGGCAGCCAGCCAATCTTTTCATCGATGGGATAGAGTCTGCGGATGAGCAGTTTAAGGCTTTCAGGGCTGTTCTTATAGACGCTTTGCGAGGCGGCTTTGTTTTTGCCAAAGACTTTGCGCAAGAGAGCCATAGGATCCCAGGAAGGAGTGCGGATCAACTGCTTTTCCCGGCGGAGGTCGTTCAAAGCAGGATCGGAATAGGCATATTCGATATCATCCACCGTAAGTACGGTAACATCTGCTCCGGCCTCGCTTAAATAGCGCACAGTCTTGAGGTTGCGGAGTACGGCAGGACCTCCCAAAGGGGGATA
>CAXZAB010000148.1:0-6101 GCA_964293715.1 uncultured bacterium
GATTGATGTATTTTGTTTGTATTTGATGCGGGGAATGAGCGCAGCTGACCTGTATGCGTTCGCGGGCTGGTGGCAAATGCGCCCGAAATATCCTTCAGGTAATGTTTTAGCAGTATGTAGCACACGCTCATGGAAAAGCATGGACTCTCCTTATGCTTTGCAGCTTTTCTTAGTTAAAATCCTCTTGCTTCAAAAACGATAAACTTGAAATTAAACTACGATCTGTAGATTAAGTTCTTATCCTAATATGTTGTAAAGTAATCGTCAAAAAAGACAGACAAACTCAAAACAGAAACAGGTTATTTTTTGCTAAACATTTGTCAAGCTAAAACTGTCGCATCAATGCTTTGTGATGTGGAAACAAATCCACCCTTCAGAGAATATGCCTTATAGAAGTACAGACAAAGCCTTGGTCCATAAGGGTAAATGAGGCATCATAGTATTCATATTGTTCTTCTAATCAAGTGAATAAAAGAGAGTGAGACGGGGAGCACTGTCCCTCGCATTTTTCTTTGACTGAACCACTTGCCAGGTTATACTATTCTTAGTGTAAGGGTTGTCCACTTAGCAAGTGTGCACCGTTTTAGCAGATTTAGGTTGTAATTATTTAAGAAAGGGACGTCATTTCAGATAACAAGCCAAGACCAGGTCCTAATCAGGCTTTCGTAAAAAATGGGGGTATGCCTGGGAAGATAAACCTTGACAAGATTTTATCTCTTAAGTATATAGTGATGTATGAGATAAGTTCATGGAGGTGAACAATGAAAAAGGTTTTTTATTTGTTGCCGTTGGTCTTACTCCCGGTGCTGCTTGTGGCCGGAGTTTTTGAGGGCTTGGGAATCAAGCATTGGGGCACAATCTTGCCCCACTCAGTTTCTTATCGTCTGCAAAATCAATTGTATAGCAACTATGAAGGCCAGGACTTGGTACCCGAAAACCGGATGAACATGCATTACTGCCCCAACCACCATGCTCGCCTTGATTCCATGACTGTTGATCTTTATAATCTTGACTTCGGCGGTTGGCATTATGCAGCGAGGAAGGGGGCATTCTCTTACAACACTGCGGGAATGGTGGAATCCTTCACCGCGTATGCTATTGATGACGGTGATTGGGAAGCGGCCTTTAAAATTACCGCAGAATACGATTCCCAAAACCGCATGGTTCTTTTCTGTTCCTATGATTCAGATTATGAGGGACGCAGAAATCTGGAGCCAAATACCCGGACGCATATTATCTATGGTGCGGGAAGCACTTTTGAGACTTTTTATTGGGAAAATCACAGTATTAATGGCTTACCTTATTCCCACAGTGTGTACCAGTATGACGCTCAAGGCAGGATCAGCCAGGAGTTTGAATACAGCTCTGCAGATTCTATAAACTGGACAGAATATCGAAAGATTGAGACCACGTATCATCCTCAGGATACTTTGACTGGTGCCGAATACATCAGCTTCAGGTCTTACCACTACCCTTTTATGTTTATAATTGATGATGATTCCGAAGCCTTAATCGGGAAGATCTTGCAGGTGAAAGAATACCACTGGCAAAACGGAAGCTGGATAATGCAACACAAGACTGCTTTCACCTACGATGATCAGCCCCGCAAGATCAGTACTGTAGAAGAGTATTATGCTAATATGCAGTGGATAACGGATACTCGTGAACTCTTTTACTACGATGCCAATAGCAATACAGATTATACTGTCAAGCAGGATTACATAGGGGATAATAACTTTGTAAATTCACATAGAACCGATTATAATTGGGAAACCTACACCGCAAATTCTGATCTGGTGCAAGGCCCTGCCATCGATCTGCGCCTCAAGGCCTATCCCGTTCCTTTTGCCAATGAACTGAACATTATTGCCGAAAGCAAATCATCTGCTCCGCTTAGGGTCGGGATCTACAATCAACGCGGTCAATTGGTAAGAGAGCTGGATGGCCGGCCTGGAACTAATCTCAACTGGGATGGCAGGGATCGGAGCGGAAAAGCTTGTAGCGTTGGGATTTATTTCCTACGTGCAAGTCAAGGCAGCAGTATTGCCACTGCCAAAATAGTGAAATTGCAATAGCCCCAAGACCATGTTTCTAAAGCTAAAACGAGTAAAGAAGAGCCCTCATCGGATGGGCATAGACTACACTTACCCTGATAATTACGCCCATTCTCAAAGAGAGATTACCGTGGTAGAAGCCACGGCAATCTCTCTTCTTGAGTGATGTCAAAGCTGTTTTGTCAGCTCGCGTTTTCGTTTCTCTTTCTATCGGTATGATGCAGGATTTTTTTGCGCAGACGGATGCTGTCTGGAGTGATTTCCAGCAGTTCATCATCTCCGATATATTCCATAGCCCGCTCCAATGTGAAAATGCGGGGCGGGACAAGTTTGATGGCATCGTCTTTACCGGCGGCACGGTTGTTGGTGAGTTTTTTTCCACGGCAGACGTTGATCACGAGATCCATATCCTTGCTGTGCTGGCCTACTACCATCCCCGAATAAACTTCGGTATTGGGATGGATAAAAAAAGTTCCGCGGGGTTGGAAATTATTTAAAGAATAGCCCATGGCGATCCCGGTTTCCATGGCAATCATCGAGCCATGACTGGAGGAGTTGATGTCGCCTTTATAGGGATCATAACCGTAGAAGCATTGGCTCATGGTGCCTGTGCCTCTGGTAATGGTCATAAATTCATTACGGCAACCGATCAGTCCGCGGGCCGGAATCTTAAATTCTAAGCGGGAATAACCTTCGTGAGGCGGAGTCATATTCACGAGCTCACCTTTGCGGCCACCCATCAGGTCGATCACTGTGCCCACAAATTCTTCTGCCACATCCACTACTGCGAGCTCCATGGGTTCAAAGGTGACACCATCGATTTCTTTGTAGAGCACTCTGGGCTTGGAGATCTGAAATTCATAGCCTTCACGGCGCATGTTTTCCATCAGGATGGAGAGCTGCAATTCGCCGCGGGCTTTCACCAGGAACGTATCCGAAGTACTGGTTCTTTCCACTACCAGAGACACATTGGTCTGCAATTCTTTCTGCAGTCTTTCCCAGATTTTACTGGAGGTGACCCACTGTCCGGCTTGACCCATAAAGGGAGAATCGTTGATGATGAATTCCACAGAAATTGTGGGTTCGTCGATGGCGATGCCGGTGAGGGGAACGAGGTTTTCCCGGCTGGAGATGGTTTCTCCGATGTCTATGGTTTCCACTCCGGCGATGGTGACGATGTCTCCGGCAAAAGCAGTTTTGATCTCTTTCTTTTGCAGGCCTTCATAGCTGAAGAGGGTAGTCACTTTGTAGGGCAGCTGTTTGCCTTCACGTCCCAGCAGCATTACTTCATCACCTGTGTGGATGATGCCGCTATGGATTTTACCGGTGCCCATTTTGCCTAAGTAATTGTCATATTCAATGGCTGAAGTCAGCATCTGGAAAGGCTTTGTGATGTCGCCTGCCGCATCCGGTACTTCCCGGATGATCATATCCAAAAGCGGGTAAATACTCTTTGCTTCATCATTTAATTGATCCACAGCATAGCCATCTTTCCCAGAGGCATAGATCACAGGAAAGTCCAGCTGTTCCTGAGTGGCATTGAGCTCCAGAAAGAGCTCGAACACCATGTCCAAAACGTCATAGGCACGGGCGTGCGGCCGGTCAATTTTATTGATCACGACAATCGGCTTGAGACCAAGCGCGAGGGCGTTTTTGAGCACATATTTAGTCTGGGGCATAGGGCCTTCATAGGCATCCACCAAGAGCAGTACGCAGTCCACCATCTTCATGATGCGCTGCACTTCTCCGCCAAAATCCGAGTGCCCGGGAGTATCCACGAGGTTGATCTTAAAATCTTTATAGTCCAGCGAGGCACTCTTGGAAAAAATCGTGATGCCACGCTCTTTTTCGATATCGTCGGAGTCCATTACTCTCTCTACCATTCTCTCGTTTACACGAAATACTCCTGCCTGACGCAACATGGCGTCTACCAGAGTGGTTTTTCCATGATCAACATGGGCTATAATGGCTATGTTCTTGATTTTACGCATTTTTTTCCTTTAAATTGTCTGAATTATTGGTCATCTTTACACAAGTGCCAAATCAGTCAACTAATTGCTTAAGTACTTGTGCTTTGCCCGGTGAAATTACGGCAAGAATGACACTTACAATGAGGCACGGATATTGATGGAAAGCACATATCCGGGATATGCGGCAATTTCTCGCTCATGCCCCGGACTCGGTTTAAATTAACCTTCAGCTCGAGTCGAAAACAAGTTAAAAGCAAATTGAAGGCTTAAGGGTTTAACGTTTGAAGAACTGGCCGTCTTCGATTCTGGGCAAGGTCTTCGGCTTCTTTTGATCCTTTGACGTCTTTCCCTCAGCCGGCTCAGGATTTACGACCTTGCCTGCAAAGAGGATAGTATTGTCCGGCTTGTGCAAGATCAGGCAGAGAAAGGGTTGATCCGCTCTGAACACAGGAATTTCAGGCTCTGGCAACGGCATAGATAACTCACTCATACCTATTACTGTGGCTGCGGCGGCCTCGGTTCCATCTTCCTGAACCTGCAAAAAGGCTTGGTGAGCTATATCTGAGATGAAAAGATTAGAATCGGTGGAAGGTTTCATAATGCCGCTAAAATCCGCTCTGTCATAGCTAAAAGCGTCTTTCATACCCATGCTTTGGAGGATTTCTGGCAGTGCCTTCAGGCTATGCTCCATTTTGAAACGGGGCATATAAACTTTCACTTTCATGGGTTTACTGAGTGCCTTTAGCCAAGTTTGCAGAGCCGCTGTATTCAGAGCTTTGGCAATGCCTTTGATCTCGTCCGGCATAACGATAAGCATGGTAAATTCAAGATCTTCATAGGGCATTTCAAGCAGTTGATATCCGGGAATTTTGGCATAAGGGAAAAAAGACTTGGTCAGCATCATATCGATGCTCTTCGATTCCTCTTCGCGCCTGGCGGAGCTTGTGTAGAAGGTGTCTTCATGCGTGGCAGATTCCTCAAATTGATTGCGCCACCTGGCCTTGAAATAGATGGCATTAGCCAAAAAAAGGCCGCGCCCAAGGCTCTCAATCTGCTCTTCATCCACCATCTTTTGGATGCGGTTATTGGTATTTTCTGCCACCCAGTTATTGATGAAATTGGCTGTTTCCCAAGCATTGCTAAAATCCAGGCTGTGCAGCTGGGCAAAATACTCTTTCTTAAGCAGCTCAAGATAAGCGGGCAGCAGCCGGTCCTGATTTTCCTTTGGGGTAAAGATGGCATTGGCAATATTTACTTCAGCCTGGTCGCGCCCTCCTCTTTCATTCAGGATTCTATACATCGTAGCCAAAACCGGATCGGCCTTTCCAGGCTCAAAATTATAAGCCATCACACTGGCTATCTCGTTGGCGGTATTGCCTTTGGATCCGCCGTAGGCCATCGCCAGGGCGCTATTTATGCTATGTGGGGAGAAGAAGGCATTTTCCCCTTCCCGGTCTATCATGTTCCACAGGCGAAAGCTAAAATCGTTGCTCTGCGCTTCTGCTTTAGCGGTGGATCCCAAGAGCTCCGGGGCCAGCCCCTCATCACTACCCAAGCCCTGTGTCCCCCCTCCCGGGGCGAACACTCTTTCCATCTCTATGGATTTCCCTTTAGCAGCTTTGTTTTTGCTGCAGGACATCAGCTGCAGAGCCAAAAGCAGGCAGAGCAGGTAAAAAGCTATTCTTTTCATCTTATTCTCTCTTTTTATTCTTGTCTGATCATAGAAGTTTTCTATCCTAAATAACTTCGTGCTAAAGCTCTAAGCGGAAATTTGTGTCAACCGTAAGGACCCTCTTGGACGATAGTTTTGATAATTATCGTAAAGATCATAAATCCACCATCTAGCCGGTAGTGTAAGGCAGGATAAGCTACGATTTTATCCGGCTTTTTCAAACGACCGCTATGGATGAGGACATCACTGCCATCATTAAGGTCTCTTCGCCACAATTCTGCCCTATCGTCAGATCTGATAGAGTATGTGAGCTCATTTTTACAGGGGTTAAGTGCCATATTAACCAGGTTTTCTATTTGGGATATTTCCCCGGTGCTGAGGTCGAACACTACTGCCGTGCGTCCC
>CAXZAB010000149.1:0-6087 GCA_964293715.1 uncultured bacterium
GACGTTACCTCATTTTGGACTTTCTCCTTGACATAAATTCCTATCTGTTAATCCTTAGAAACATCAACATTGGAGGTGTTAAATGCGTATATTAAATATTATTTTGATCATCCTTGTAGATGATAGGAGACAATTATGACTAAAGTGATTTATAGCGATGAGCTGTTGCAAGCAGCAGAAAAAGGTGATGTCGACGCACAATTTAATTTAGGCGTGTGTTACGACCTTGGTAAAGGTGTACAGCAGGATATTAAAGAAGCTGTGAAGTGGTTCCTTTTGGCAGCAGAGCAAGGCGACGTGGAAGCGCAACACAATATGGGTGTATGCTACGACCTTGGTGAAGGCGTAAAGCAGGATATCAAAGAAGCGGTGAAATGGTACCGTTTGGCAGCAGAGCAAGGCGATGTCGATTCACAATTAAATCTGGGCATGTCTTACGACAGAGGCGAAGGCGTCCCGCAAGATCATAAGGAAGCGGTGAAATGGTTTCTTTTGGCAGCAAAGCAGGGAGATGCCGAAGCGCAATATATCTTGGGCCTATGCTACGAAGTTGGCGATGGTGTCGAGCAGGATGAAAAGGAAACCTATTTTTGGTGGATAATATCTGCTGCAAGTGGACATGAAGAAGCGCAGGAAAATCTTGATATGCTTGCTCAAGAACTCAGCACCCAAGAGCGTGAGCGAGTAGAAGCCAGAGCCCAAAGGTGGATGGAAGAGCATAATTAATAGATGAGATAGGGTATCACAAGGCAGATATTTTTGCCTTTATGCTCTTTTAGATTTCATCGAGACATAAAAGGCAGATGTATTGCCATTATGCTCTTGCAAGTTTCATTGGGATGCACAAGGCGGATGTATTAGTTTCATACCTTTACGAACGGGACGATCGTTTAGATAGCACCCGATGGGACTTAGCTTGTCTTGAATCATTGCTTGCTATCTAAAATACCGTCCCGGGGACTCAGGTCGCATCTGAGCATTGCTTACTATCTAAAATATCGTCCCCATGGGACTCAGACGGCACACACCTGATCCGGAAGCCTCCCCTCCTGCCTATCCCACAGACTTGGTTTTAACATGTTTTCGACTCGAGCTGACTTGATAATCTAAGTCAGCTCGACTTGAAGACCCGTCAAAAGCATGTTCAAGGCCAGGGAGAGAGGGCTCTTTGTGCAGTGCTCCAGTAGTTTTCGTTGCAATAAGCCCAGCACCAGGAACTAAGAACTCCGTAATTTTCAATTTTCAATTCTCCATTCTCAGTTAACCCCATCTCTTTATACTTGACGAAACTGCGCCGTTTCCAGATCGTGTCTTATACTACTAAAATTTTCGAGGTTAAGATGAGATATGATGTGATAATAATCGGAGCCGGTCCGGCCGGACTGGCTGCAGCCATTTACAGCGCCCGTGGTGGCCTGAGCACAGTGGTCTTTGAAAAAGCTATAATAGGCGGGCAGATCACCGTGACCGAAGACGTGGAAAACTATCCCGGTTTTGAGGAAGCTATCTCCGGATTTGAACTTACGGCAAAAATGCAGGCTCAGGCCGAGCGTTTTGGCGCAGAATTTGTCGAAGAAGAGATCACGGCTCTGGGTATGGAAGGTCTGTGCAAAGTGATCGAGGCCGGCGGCAAGTTCTACCGGGCCAAGAGTTTAATCATTTGTACCGGTGCGCATCCCAGGCGTATGAATGTGCCGGGAGAAGAGCGGCTCACCGGACGCGGCGTATCTTATTGTGCCACCTGCGATGGAGCTTTTTATAGGGACAAAGTCGTGGCTGTGGTGGGCGGTGGAGATTCTGCCATCGAAGAAGCCATGTTCCTCACCCGTTTTGCCAAAAAAGTGATCATAATCCATCGCCGGGATGAGCTGAGAGCGCAGAAGATTATCCAGGAGCGCGCTTTCAAGAATCCCAAAATTGAATTTATCTGGGATACCGTGGTGCAGAAAATCCATGGTGAATCCCGCATCGAAAAACTCGAACTGGTAAACCGTAAAACCAAAGCAATCAGCTTCTTGGATGTGGATGGCTTCTTTATCTACATAGGCATTTTGCCGAGCAACCAACTTTTGGAATCCCGCATCAATCTGGATAGTGCAGGTTTTGTCTATACCGATGAATATATGCATACCAATATTCCAGGCATTTATGCTGCCGGGGATATTCGTTATACTCCCTTGAGACAAGTGGTTACGGCTACCTCTGATGGCGCTATCGCAGCCTGGAGCGCGGAGAAATGGATCATAGAAAATGAAGATTCTTTTGAGGTGGACTGTGCCGAGCAGTAAAGACATTCGCCAGCAGTTCATCGCCTTTTTCAAAGAGCGGGGGCACAGCTTTGTGCATTCTTCCCCCGTGGTTCCGATCGACGATCCCACCCTGCTTTTTGCCAATGCCGGGATGAATCAATTCAAGAGCATTTTTCTGGGGCTCAAGGAGCCGGATGTTCCCAGAGCGGTGAATTCTCAGAAATGCATCCGCGCCGGAGGCAAGCACAACGATCTGGAAGTGGTGGGCAAAGATGGCTATCATCACACCTTTTTTGAGATGTTGGGCAATTGGAGTTTTGGCGATTTTTACAAAAAAGAAGCCATTCTCTGGGCCTGGGAATTGCTCACCGAGGTCTGGAAGCTGGATAAAACCCTGCTCCATGCCACTGTGCACGATTCCGATGCTGAGGCCTGTAAAATCTGGCAGGAAGGCACCGATATCAATCCTGCCTACATCACTTTTCATGGCGATGAGGACAATTTTTGGGAGATGGGGGATACCGGACCCTGCGGGCCCTGCTCCGAGATTCATATCGATAGAGGCCTGGCGCACTGCAATATGCAGGATGTGCCTGGTCACGTCTGCGCTGTGAATGGCGATTGCGATCGCTATATCGAGCTTTGGAATCTGGTTTTTATTCAGTATAAACGCGAAGCCGACCAATCGCTCACTCCCCTGAAAAATCGCTACGTAGATACGGGAGCGGGGCTGGAGCGCATTTTGCAGGTCTTGCAGCATAAGGACACGAATTATGAGACCGATCTCTTTATGCCCATCATCGATCAGATCGCGGAATTTTCCGGGAAAGCCTACTCTCCCGAAACCGGGATGAGCCACAGAGTGATCGCGGATCATATTCGCTGCCTGTGTTTTGCGCTGGCGGATGGCGGTTTTCCGTCTAATGAGGGCAGGGGTTATGTGCTGCGCCGTATTTTACGTAGAGCCGCACGTCATGGCAGGCTTTTGGGCTTTGCCGAACCTTTCCTGTTTAATCTGGTGGATACCGTGGTCGGGATAATGGGGCATCATTTTGGAGAATTGGAAGGTAAACAGGCTTATATCAAAATGGTGATCAAAGCCGAAGAAGAACGCTTTAATAAGACCCTGGATACGGGGCTGGCCAAGTTTACCGAGATTCAGGCTGCGCTAAAGGGAGACCTCATCAGCGGCAAAGATGCTTTCATGCTGTATGATACCTACGGATTCCCCTTGGATCTGACCATGGTGCTGGCCGAAGAACAGGGTTTGAAGATAGATCACGAAGGCTTTGACCAGGAAATGCAGGCTCAGCGTGAGCGGGCCCGGAAAGCCTCAAAATTTGGGGCGGAAACCCTGGATGAGGACTGGATCGAGCTGCGAAAAAGCACGCCCAGCCAGTATATGGGCTATGAAAGCACTAAGCTGAATAGCTTGATTCAGCGCTATTTTATCAATGATAAACAGGTGGTGGCCTTGCAACTGGAACAGACTCCCTTTTATGCAGAAAGCGGAGGCCAGGTGGGGGATACAGGCCGCATTTACAACGATGAATTTGAATTCAAGATACATGACGTCAGGAAGATAGATGACTTCATCATCCACTATGGAACCCTGGTGCGTGGCGTAATTTCAGACCTTGAAGTTACTGCTGAAATCGATGATCCCAGGCGTTGGGATATAGCCCGTAATCATACTGCTACCCACATCTTACATCAAAGCTTACGCGAAGTTTTGGGCGATCATGTGCAGCAAAAAGGCTCGCTGGTGCATCCGGACTATCTGCGTTTTGACTTTACCCATTTTAAGGCACTCAGCCGCAGTGAATTAGAGAAAGTGGAAAACAGGGTCAACCAAGCGATCCTCGCCAATATGACAGTTGGCGCCAAAATTCAGGATGCAGCTACGGCCAAAGCAGAGGGAGCCACTGCGCTCTTCGGTGAAAAATACGCTGAAGAAGTGCGGGTGATCTCGATCGACGACTTTTCCAAAGAACTCTGCGGTGGCACGCATGTGAGCGCTACGGGGCAGATCGGAATCTTTAAAATAGTGTCCGAAGGCTCGGTGGCAGCAGGCATCCGGCGCATCGAAGCACTCACCGGAAACGGTGCCCTGAAATATGTGCGGGAAATGCAGGATTCCCTGGCCCGGGTGGTAGAGCATTTTTCCTGCCCGCAAAACATGCTGGAGCAAAAACTTGTAGGTCAAGCGGAGCATATTCATGAGCTGCAAAGCCAGGTGATGAGTTTACAGGATGAAAAGAGCCGGACCCAGATCGACAGTATGCTACTGGGCGCAATTAAGCTTCCTGATTTCGAATTGATCGTCCATGAATTGCCCGCAGGCAGCGATCTCAAATCTTTTTCGGAGACCCTCAGGGCCAAGCTGAGCAATCAAATCGCCATTATACTTTGCAAAAAAGACGATAAGCTTACTTTGCTCTCTGTGGTGGGCAGTGAACTTATCAAGAAGTACCATGCGGGTAAGATCGTCTCTGCCATTGCTGCCCAAGTGGACGGCAAAGGTGGGGGACGGGCAGACAGCGCTATGGCCGGAGGCAAACTCGTGGGTGAACTGAAAGCTTTCATAGCCAAGATTCCAGAGATAGTTAAGGCCTTTAGTGAAAATACTGATCCTGCGCCTTAGTTCTTTGGGCGATATAGTGCTCACGCAGCCTGTCTGTGCCTGGCTGCGGGGGCAATACCCCCAGGCTTGGATTGATTACATGGTGAAGGAGCAGTATCTGGAGCTGGTGCCGCTTTTGGGCTGCGCGCTGCATCCGGTGGTCTATCAAAAAAGTCTGAAAGCGCATCTGGAACTGAAAAAAGAACAGTACGATCTGGTGCTGGATCTGCATGGCAAGCTTTCTACCTGGCTGTTGCGAATGGCGGCACAGGGTAAGAAAAGCGCAGTCTATGACAAAGAACGCAGCCGGCGGCAAAAGATTGTGAAAGGAAAACGCGGGCTTGCCATCCGCTCTACCTTGGATCTGTATCAAAGCGCTCTGGATAACATTTATCCTGATGTGCAGCTCGAAAATCCCCGGCTTTACCTTCCGGAAGATACCGAGTTGCCTGCTCTGGAAGAGGCCTCGAAACGCATCCTCATCTTTCCCGGAGCTCTGCATAATACCAAAAGATACCCTTCCACATCTTACAAACATCTCATCGATCTGAGTCCCAAAGATTGGCAATATATTATCTTAGGTTCCCCGGGTGAAGCAGCTTTGTGCGAAGATGTAGCAAGGGGGAATCAGGCTGTGAGTATGGCGGGTCAGTTTTCGTTTAGCCAGATTCTGGCTCTGATGCAGAGCGCGGATTGGGTGATATCATCGGACAGCGGGCCTATGCATCTGGCGGCAGCCCTAAAGAGACCGCAGATCGCTATTTTTGGGGCTACTCATCCCAGCTTGGGTTTTGCTCCGCTCAACCCTAATGCTCAGGTTTTGGCAGCCAATCTTCCTTGTCAACCCTGCTCGTTGCACGGCTCCAAGAGCTGTCCTGAAAACCATTTTAACTGCATGCGGATGATCAAGCCGGAGCAGATTCTGGGAATAATTGAAGGGCAATTCCAAACCTGATTTCTATGCTTGATTCGCATAAGTAACACTGGCTGGCTGCTGGATTGCAGACGTCTCGTCTGCAGAGCACGGTACGTGCTCCCTTTTCCAAGCCTGCTTCACTTTTGTAAAGGCCTGCGACCTTGTTCGACGCGAGACGCATCGAAATCCAGCACGCAGGCGCATACTTTGCATAAGTTTCTTTTATTCTTCCACCTGTCCGGCATCCATATAGATCTCAGAAATAGTAGGATGGGCATGGATAGTGCGGGCCAGATCAT
>CAXZAB010000150.1:0-6047 GCA_964293715.1 uncultured bacterium
CCTGCCCAAAGTCATCTTTTTGATCTTGCTAAGCTTGTTTTTATTTTCATGCGGTAAGCACGGCCTTCTTAGGCCCGATCTACCCTTAGAAACCGGGTTGCGCTTCACAGAAGAGAAGCTTCCTTTGGATGCCGGTGAATACATCTATCGTCAAACTTGTGAGGTAGAAAACGACAAGTCCGAAACTTTACGGTTTGCCTACAAAATCACCACCTTAAAAGCTGAACCCTTACCGGGTTTCACCACCGATGCTGAAGGCTGGCTGATCTTTGCGGGACCAGAGATCTGGACTGCCAAAAGTCAGCTCAGTTTCGATTTTCTTTCCCAAGAAGGGAAAATCCAGGATCTCATCACCGGAGTGCAGGTAAAAATCAAGCATTCCGATGGCTATCTCGAAGAGCTGGCCTCCTCCTTTAAAAGCAGCCGTCTGATTGGCAGCCTCATCGAGGTTCCTTTCTCAAACGGCGCTGAGGTCTCCGCCGGCGTGGAATTCATCATGCGTGAATCCATCGGTGATATCTATGTGGACGGGATGTATGCCCATCACTTTATGTACAGACTCAATACCTTGAATGAGGCTCTGGAGGTGATCCAGCCGGGAAGCTGGTACAGTTCGATAGACAGACCTGATATCCGCATTGCCCAGCTTTCGCCCCAGAGCAGCCCTGCTCTTGCCTTCAACGTCCCCGGCACCTTCACCCAGTTCGAAAGCTATGTGGTGAGCAGAGGCGGAATAGAGCAGGCCGAGCCTGTTTCGGTTTACTTTCGCGTGCAGGAAGGCAAGCAACCTGTAGCCTTGATTTATCCGCAAACTTTTGTGGGCCTGGGACAATACCATTATCGTATTTTCAGAGACGGTTTTCTGGACCCCCAAAATCTCATTCCAACCAATGGGGACAAACACAGCTGCGAGTTGTGGGCCTCAGACAGCCAGCAGTGGAGCCATGAAGGCATATACTCCGAAGATTTCAAGCTGCACCTGCGCTGGGGATACGATGGCCAATATGGTTATCTCGGACACACTGGCAATTGGGGGTATACAAACAACCCCCAGGACCAGGAACTGAACCATGTCCTAAATCCCGACGGAACAAATTACCACAGCAAAATTACTGCATTTTGGCTGCGTCTGGATGAGAATCCTTTCCCTGTTCAAACTCAGTTTTTCAGCTCAGAACCTGTCACCGCGGGTGATGGCACCCTCTGGCTGAGAGTAGCCAATTTCAACGATAATTCCCGCCACACCATCCTGCCGAACCTGGGCAGCGGACAGCATATCATAGAATTGAAAGTGGAAGACCTTCAGGGAACTTTGAGTGACACGGTCCAAATGAAATTTAATCTCGCCTCCTACAAGGCTCCTTTGCAGAGATCAGGCATTTTGGTGATAAATGGCGGCCCCAACACTCCCCAATTCTCTGTGGATGATTTTTACTCATCCGTTACACCTACTGTCTGGGGAGCTGTAGACCAACTGGACCTCTCCGAAATGGCCTATCCCATGAAGATATCGCCGGTTAAGCTGCAGAACTACAGGGCTGTCCTGCTGCACAGCGATAATTCCGGTTACGGTATGTCGATACAATATCAGGTGGATGCCTTTGATATATATTTGGGGAATCAGGGCAATCTCATCTGGAGCGGTACCAACCAGATGAGCAATAGTTTGCATGAACTCTATCAGCGCTCTTCAGATTTTCTCATCAGCAGGTTTGGAATCAACAATCCCGATGCAGTAAGCTACCTCTTCGATGGCAACTTTTTTATAAATGCCATAGGCCTACAGGGACTGGATGATATCCCGCTGAACCTCAATACCCCTTTCGATGCTATAGTTGAGGCCAGGCAGGGGCTCGCTTGGGTCACCATGTTTGACCCCAGCCTGAATCTGAACTGGCTCTATGCCTTTGGCTGCAAACCCGTAAACCATCCTACCTATCCTCCCTCACAGGAGCAATATGATCTGTATAGCTCCAAAAACGTGGCTTATAAATATGAAAATAACGGCAGTCACGTAGTGCTCTTCGGATTTCCTCTTTCCTATATGGAAGAGGCACCGGTGGCAAATGCGCTGAATGTCCTTTTGGGCGATATCTTGGGCAATTCCGTAGCCCAAAGGAGGAACAAATGAGACGCCTGCTTTTCATCCTGATCTGCCTCAGCTCTATATCTGCCTTTGCTTTGCCTCTTATCGAAACAGAACAAAGCAGGGTGCTAAACACCCAAATCCATGATAACGGCACCATTTCGCTCACTACTACAAACTATGCTTGCCAGACGGATATGCAGCATCTGCACTCCCAGAAATTGATCTACCTCTCAAACAGCTGGATCTCCGGCAGGAAGGACCGGCGGGACGAGATGGGACGGCTTTTGTATTGGCTTAGTTATCCACCTTCACAGATTAACGATCAAATGGTCACGATGGATGATCCGCTGTGGACAAACGATCTGGTCATAGTGCAGGATTCCCTTACCACGGTGGGGTTTGAGGGAGATATGGAGATCTATGAACTCTTGCCGGCCTACAACCCTTTGCTGATTCGCAATCCTTCCGCCGCTGCGCTTTATAATACCTATAACCATCAGGATAGGGTCTTGCGAAGCATCATGGGAAATCCGGCTCCGCTGCCCTTTGATCCCTTAAACAGCACAAATTTCTGCTTTTCCATCCCTCAGGCGGGCAGCTTTGAGACTCCCGGTTTCATCACGGACAGCGCTTACTATTATGATTACTGTCCGTTTGGGACGACTGGCGACAGGGACTTTGGCTCTTCCAGCAGCCGCAGTACACATTACCCTTTGGGCCTGGCCGTGCACCAGGAGAGCTATTCCTGGAACCTGCAGGATCATGACAAGATGCTGATCAACAAATATACCGTGTATAATACCAATGAACTGGATACCATCGAAGACTTGGCTATTTCGCATTATGTGGATGCGGATGTCGGTCCTTCCTCTTGGGGAGCGGAAATAGCCTCAGACGATGTGAGCGGCTATGTAAGGGGCCAGGGTCATGAATTTGCTTATACCAGGGACTTTGATGGCGATGGTGGCCTGTCCACAATGTATATTGCCAGCAAACTGATCATTCCGGATTTCATCGAAAGAGCGGAGCGTCATGCCTGGTTCTGGAGGGTGGGCGATGGGCCAAACGACAGCAATGTCAGGAATTTGAATCCCTACACACCGCGCACCTCCAATGAGAAATACTGGCTGTGCACAGGAAGAAATCCTGATTACAGTAAGTTTTCGCCCTTGCGTCCTGATGACCCTGAAATCATGGAATTCGAACAGTCCGTCCCCAATGATACCAGGTTCTTGAATACCATGTATGGCGCCCTTCCCGATACCCCAAACTACAATCAAACCGACGCCCAAGGCAACTATACCCATCGCCTCAATCTGCAGCCCCAGAAATCAATCAGCTATTATACAGTCCTCTTCGTGGGAGAATCGCTGGCTGAGCTCAAGGCCAGATCGCTGCAAATTGAAGCCTTTTTGGCGGATGATCTGCAGACCGATCCCAATGCCGATTTAACCTGCATTCCCTATCTGGCTCCCATCCAAGTGCAAGAGCCGGATACCTTCAATCTCACCTGGTATTCCTATACCAATCCGGACCATTTTGAGCTTTCCTACAAAGAGTATGGCGCTCCTGCCAGCACCTGGAACGTAAGCATTCTGCCCCCGGAGGCCAGAACTCACAGCCTCACCGGTCTGGCCGGGGATACCTGGTACGAAATCAAGATCGGCAGTGTGTATTTCACTCCTGAAGAGGTGTATCTGGAAAGCGCCATCAAACTGGCAAATCTCTCCTATGTCAGTATAGAGGATGCTCTTGTGCCTACTCTTCCCTTGGTGAGAAACTATCCCAATCCCTTCCGTGAGCAGACCACTCTGCACTATCAGCTCAAAGAGAGCCAGCCCGTGAAGATCGAGATCTATAACCTCAAAGGGCAATTGCTGAGAGTATTGGTGAATGAAAGCAAGGCCGCCGGACCGCATCTCAGCTCTTGGGATGCCAAAGATCAGACCGGAGCCCGGGTAAGTTCCGGAATTTATTTTTACAAGATGCTTGCCGGGAAATTTAGCTCCACCGGGAAGATGGTTCTTCTGAAATAGGGGGAAGCCGCAGCTATAATTATAAAGAAGGGGAGCCCGCAACGGATCGCTCCCCTTCTCTTTTTCAGACAGATATGCGATGGCCTAAACCGCAACGAAATCTGTCTGGACAAAATTTAGATAGCCACAATAATTTTCAATTAGCCTCCAAATCTCAGATAGTCTCCAATTCTCAATTTTCAATCCTCAATTCTCAATTAATTCCGTTCTGCCATCGCCTATGCTCATACCTGATTTGCACTTAACCACCTCGATCTCCGCGCAGTCCTTGGCTATAGCCCACTTGTGGCTTGGATTCGCCTCTAACGAACTTTCAAATCGAGATGACTCGAAACTTCAAGTCATCTCGAATTAAAAGCGTGTTAAAATTGGATGTAACTATGGGGTGGTCACTAGGTTTGCACCTTTCTCATAGTCAACTCTAGGGTCAAAGACGATCAAATATAATGCCACTAACTATGATCTTTGTTGGTGTCTTCGGAGTGCATATTCCATTTCCATGGAAATGAAGACAAACACAAAATTGTCACCGCTTGGATAGCTCATGATATTTATTTTTACGATTATCAAAAGCAGGTACTGTGCCTTCTAAGATATCCACAACAGTTTTGTTTATATCCTTATTCTCAATCCCACCCGAAGTAAAAGAGAATTGGTTCTCTTTAAGTTTATCAATTCTCACACAAATAATCTGCTCTGCATCGCAAGCAACGGCAATATTTGGATTATGTGTAACAATGATAGTTTGTCTACGCTTTTTTGCTTTCATTATGAATGGCCTTAATATTTCATAAACACTTTGGTTGTCAAGATTCTCTTCAGGTTGATCGATTATCAGAGGGATCGTAGATCGATCAAGTAACAGAAACAGAACTAATAAAACAGCTCCTTTTTCTCCTGGAGACAATGTTTCTATCGACTTATCGTCTGACGTTATCTCGGTTAAGGTGGTCAGGAATTCGCATTTAAATAGATATTTATAAAACTCATATTGTTTTGACTGGTTGAATTCCTTCTTAAACTGGCTGCTTATAACGTCAATTGTCTTTCCGTTCATTTCTCGATGATCATGATAAATTGCATCAATCATATTATTGATAATCATGATCACAGTATCAATATCATTAATGGGCTTTGAATAAAAAAGATCTGTCAACACTTTGAAAGCGTTTTCTCTACCACAGAACGTCCCCTTATTTCCCATACTAATAAAACTCTCAAGGATGCATTCTGTGGTTTTCGGGTTGACAATAAGCTTTACGTCGAAGTTTAACGCATATTTTGTTATCTCTGGTATCTCTCTACTAATCTCATTAATTGTATTCTTGATTGGATGAAAGAGTCTTTTCTCGTCTTCAATTATTCTAAATTTGATACGCAATAGATCTTTTGTCAATTTTAGTATTTTTTGTCTTTCGGTTTCAATATCGTTACTTAAATCGTCGGTTAGGTAGGCTAGGTATAGCTCATTATCTTTAATTTTTGTATTCAATTCAAGGAAGTTTTGATCATAGATTTTTTTGCTTTCTAAGTGATCTCTATAATTCCGTTGCAACTCGCTGATTTCTTCTTTTTTTTCTTTTGTTTGGTTATTCAGTTCAATTAAGGCTAAGCTTATTATTTCCCTTGTAGAATTTGCCTTATTGATGTAGTTGTCAAACTCAGTTAGTCGTTCCTCAATCTTAGCTTTATTGATGCTCAGTTTAATAATCTCATCTGAGTGCAGTCCATGATTTTCGAGTAGGTCTTTATGCTTATTTATAATATCATCATATTTTCTTTTGAATGATTCAATATCTGAGATAAGGCTAGACAAACTGGCTTTTTCAATTTTGCAAAAGCTGATTTTATTAATAATTTTTTCAAGAAATAATTTTATTATGTTTACCAGAGTTTCGATTTTTTCTATTTCATTAAGTGTT
>CAXZAB010000151.1:0-6027 GCA_964293715.1 uncultured bacterium
GCTGCCAATCGGCCCATTGATCTCCCTGCCTGCGGACAAGCTGGAGTTCGATCTTAGCTAAGAATGAGCCAACTAAGCCCTTGTTTTAACTCTAAAGCGACCCCAGTAAATGTAAAACAGCCTGGCAGATAGCAAGATATAGCGTGCACAAAGCTGGTAAGGCCAAAGCAGGAAGGGTCGCTTTAAAGTCAAAACAATCCATGCGCCTGTTTTGACTTTTGACCGATGTCTGTTTTGACTTTCATTTTTGATCTGGCCGATAAGCTTCAGATTGTCCTATATCTTGCTTTATCTAAGCAAACTTTAAGCAATTCTTTATCCAAAAATGAGAGTTAAAACAGAGAATTAGCCATATTAATAAGCTGACATTTGAATTGACCGCATAGTCCAGATCTTTCTAATGCTGTGTCCTGTGCAGCGGAAACTGTCTCATATCATTGATATGCTCCCTCTTTTATGCAAAGCCGCACATCCTAATGTATATATTGCTTCACAAGAGATTCTTTAATCATTCCCTAATCGGATTAGGGAATGATTAGAGATTCATTAGCGGATCATAAGAAATATTAGGGATTGACAAGAGAAAGGCTTAAAATATTCTGTAGCTGGCTTGCGAGCAAGTGAGTGTTCAAGGGGCTGTATTCCAGCCTCCGCGGAAAACACACTGCTTGCAAGTTATTCAATAATATGATAAATACAAAGACAGGAGGTTTACAATGAAAGCTACTTTTAGTCGTGGCATCGGGGCATATTCTGGGAAAATGGATGGCGTGGTGTTCTGTCATTACCGCAGAGAGGGTGTGGTTTTGGTGCGCAAATATACATATCCTAAGCTTACGGAAAATAATCACCGCTTGGGGTCTGTCACCACCAATCTGCATGCGCTAAAGCCTTCGGATGGCTACAAAAACGATCTGCGCACTTATCTGGGACGCTACAACGCTTTGAAGCAGAATGAAGGCAGATACATCCGCTCCTGGGTGAATCTTTACCTTAAAATGATGCGCGAGATGGCAAAGCAGGACAGCACTATCGATCTTATCACTCTCACGCGGGAGGATATCTTTACGAAAGATCTGCCCTGCATCAGTGTGAAAAAAGCCGTGGAAGCAGCTTTGTTGCCCCAGGTTTACGATTGGCAACACTTGGATAGGGAGATGTAGAGAAATAAAACGGAACATCAATATAGGCATAAAGAGGGAAGCTCGTGAAATTCATATGGACAGGGAAAAAGATCTTGAATACAATGTAAACATAAGGGAAATCGTGGTGCACTTTATACCGCCCAAAGTGGTGCACTTTAAATTGCCATTTGCAAACTGAAATAGTGTCTTGATGGGACTCATTAGGGTATTTGTTTGGGATTCTATCAGGAATACCAGATCTGCATCTCCGATTGGCTCTCTAAACGATCTTCCTTAAAAGACTCCAGGTGGCGGGTTTTAACCGCCACGCTACGAGGCTGCCACCTGGATCAAGACTCTTTCCTGGCCTTTGAAGGCCAGGCACCCGCAGCTCTATGAACCGATATACCCCAGCCTATAACGGCGCATTCTCTATTGAAGGAAAAGATCAGGTGTCGTCCTACCGGACTGTTGCTATCTGAAACACCATGTTTACAGCATTCATCAGGGTATGTGGTTATCGGGCATTCTATCTGAACTCACATGAAACGTTATCAAAAAACCGTGAAATTATGAGTTGGAATTTACACCAACATTTGAGACGTCACTTTAGAGAAGCTGAACTGATAAGACCTCGCCCTACTTTTCTATGCTAATAGCGACAAGATAGCTTCAGATGGTTAACAGATTTGAACAGCCTCACAGGTCAATATGCAGGCGGCTAAAAACATTATTCTTGACAAGAATATTGCGTCATGAATATTAGAAATCATGCTGAGTCTATTTATGATTTACAAATAAAAATAGCTACCAACGCCTGTAGATTTTGAGTGGCGAAGCTTAGAGTAAATCTAATGCCTTCACTAAGGAACTTAATATTGCTTGTAGTTAAATTCATCAATTCCAGCAATGCAGATTTATGGAGGATACCATGAAGAAGATTTTATTAGCTGTACTCAGTCTCGTGTTATCCGCCTTGTGTTTTGCAGGCGGTGGCATGCAGAAACCGCCAACCACAAACTTTTTGATAGATGATCGTATCAGGAATACCGTAGCTGTGGATCCGGATGGCTATTCATCCGATCTTAGGTTTTACGTAAGTACTTTCGGTTTACAAAGATATGACGGTACTCCCAATAACCAAGATTATGCCCCTTTGCCCAAACCGGCATCTTTGATTAGATTCGGCATTAAGAATAATGGAAACGGATCGGGATGGGATTTTACACATCTGGACATTGATGCGATGGATGATCTTGTATTTAACCAGCCTGGCCCGATAAACCCGAATTGCTACTCTGAAGAGGATCTTGCGAGTCTAAATGTGCATTATAGTACGATGCTTACCTATACCGACCAGGTAGATCGCCCCGAAGCTTATATGCGATATAATAGTGGAACCGGCTCTTGGGCAAGTCCAGTACTATACAAGGATTATAATGGCGGGAAACACCTGATTATCCTTAACAAAAGTGGATGCCTTATGAGCGTGGATGTATCTCGGGATGATCTGACGGTAGATTGGAAAGTCGATTTAAGAGCTCCAGAGCGTTCAGAAGATTCAGACTCATACAAATTTGAATTCATGGCTACTCCTGTGCTATTGGGCAATAAACTTTATATAGCAGGGATAAAACAAATCCATGTAGTTGATATCATGACGGGGGCGATTTCTAACAGCTACACTGGCTTAGACATGGCTGAAGATGATTATTTTGAAACCCCCTTAGTCTTTGACACTCAGCCTGCTCCCCATACCAGCTTCTATGTAATAAGCCGCAAAGGTAGGCCTTATATATTATCTGGAGGTCAGTTACAACCTATAGAAACTGTAGAAGCTTTGGGAGTATCTCAATCGCCTCCAATAATAGATTCCGATGGTCATGTCTATTTTGTAACACAAGGAACCGCTGTCCCTCTGCTTAGTTTTGTAGCACAAGAGAACAGGACCCTGGGAAATGACCCATCTGCTTTGCTAATGCAAAGCGTCAATCTGCCCATTTATGGTGTAGCAGGAATCAAATCACAGATATTGACTGATTTTACGCAAAATATGTACATGCTTTCAGATAATTATCTTATCAGATTGAACGAGTTATACGATTTCAATTCTGCCCCCTCTCCCATTGATCCTGTCACATATTCGGCAACAAACCCTGCCGATTGGATATACAGTCCTTATATTTCTGATATTGGTAACGCCACTACTTTCCCGGGAAATCATCCGCTATTGTCATATCATAGCGAAAGCGAAAAAACCATGAATTATTGGATCAACAACTCAGGGAGCCGCAATTTCGGATCCGAGGTCGAAAATTATTATCCGACTAATGCAGAGCAATACGATCTTTCAGGGTGCACCATCAAAGAGCTGTACGCATGCTACTCTAACGCATATAATCCTCCCTCAGTTTCAATCAGAATGACTCACGAACTTACAGGAAGACAGACTTGGGGAGGGATCGCACCTTATATCACTTCGTTCGCACCATACCAAAATGCCTTATTTGGTGACGAATGCGGGGGAATTACCTCTTATGATGAAGCCTTAGCTTCGATGAGTGTAGGATTTGATCCAACCCTTCAAGATGGGGAGGGCCCAATTCCCGAAATGGGCTATACAAAGTATATGAAAAATCAGAATAACATCCCCACAAATAATGAGGTGGAAGAAACCACGGTCTATATCTATGGCTTGAACCAAACAAGAGGCCCTTACACTTATGTTAATTCTTATGCCAGAGAAAATGCTATGGATACTCTCCCAGGCTCAGATATCGAGGTAGTCAGCGCAACTTTCACAAATCTGCTTCCCAATAAACGCTATAGAATTGCCTGGCAATATCCGGCCGACAGCTACACATCCTGCGAAAATATTAAAATCGACAACAATACAAGCATGATAATATTAAATGGAAATCCTGACTTAATAGTGGAAGATACCTTAGATGATCCTGATCTTACGACTTCATGGGATTATCCTGAGCCGCTACACTTCAATAGCGTAACCCTGCAAGATAACGCTCATTGGAGAATTGGAGAAAATTCCCAGATCAGGGTCTCCACACTTATCCTGGGCTCAGGTTCTATAATAACTGTAGGAGATGGAGCACTGCTATCAGTTGGGAAAACTATCTGTAATAGCACAAATGGGATTGCTATATTAGATGTAGATGGGCAGCACAGCGGATTATTCAAAGTAAGCTCAAATCTGGAGCTTACCGAGGGCAGCTCTTTGCTGATAAAGGGATACAATATGCGCTCTCCCAATTATCTGCTAAGCACTGTAATCGTCAAGAACGATGCATTGCTGGAAATGAAATCAATAAGCACCCTGCAACCCTCGGACCTGGTCTCTACCTCCATCGGCTCTTTGCAGAATCGAGGATTAGTGTTAATCAATGATTGCGTAGAATGCACAAGTACTTACATTGATAACTTTAATGACCAGCTGGGCCAGCTCAAAATAAAAGACAATTCCGATTTCGGCCATTTCATTTGGCGAGTTCCCAGTGGGTCTATTCAGGCTCCGTTCTATATCGGTGATTCAGCCTTGACAGAGCCCTCAAAGGCAAAATTCACTATACAAGATGCAATGTGTGCATTTAGGAGCTATGAGAACAATCCAGACTACGATGTTTATGGGAATATAGTGGTCAAAGGTACTGCTCAATGCATGGTGAACAATGAGGCTACCTTGTTCTTTAGGTCTGGCTCCATACTGGATCTCGTGGGCAATATGGAAGCTGATACAGGGGCGCAATTAATTGCCAATATGCTCCCTGATAGATCACCTGGCACTATCAGGTTCGATGAAGGAGTTTATATCTCAGGATATAAACCCGATCCTGACCCGAGTGATGCGGATCGTCATGGCGATAGGATAATTACCGATGATTATGGAAAGATTGAAGGCGTAAACCAGATCTATCCTCGTAGATTATTAAACTTGCATGTTTCGACTTCACACCCAAATAATCGAAGATGGGACGGCATGTTGATAAACACATACTATCCCATAGGGGATAACTTTGAACTTGAATCCAACAATCACAGCATAATATCTGGGATTGATAAAATCTTCGTAAAAGAGCCAGGAACTGCGCCATCCATATCCGGTGTGGATTTCGTTAACTGCACGTATGGGGTTTATTCCACTACAAACCACCAATTGCTTATTACTCGAACTCTTACCGTAACTGGGTGCGACTTCAGAGACTGTGATTATGGTATTTACCTCGAAGATACTCATATCACATCTCCTTCCAGGATATCTGCGGATATTCATAATTGCGAGTTTGGGAATGATGATGCTCAATCTGGATTCAATTTTGCAGGAATAGCTCTGCGTCGTGCTACAGACGTAAAAGTTAATGGATGCAATTTCTACCGTAATGGATATGGCATCATGAGCCTTGAGTCCTCTGTTTTAGTAGGAGGAAGCTATGAACCTGATGATGATACCCCCACTGATGGTACACCTTGCAATTTCTATAACAATGAGAAAGCAGGTATTAACTTCGAACAATCAGCAAATAATCAATCCAAATCACTGGTTTACCGTAATGTCTTCTCCGGTGATCTGTCCACACAAACAGTCACATCCGGGATCGGCATCTGGGCGAATGAATCGGTAGTCGATATTATCGATAATGAATTCAGCAATCTGGGCTGGCACGGGATGCTGGTTAATGGTTATAATTGGTATCCTAACCTTAATTATCATGGTTTTGCAGCGAATGGCTTCCAAAATAACATTGGTTGTGAGCTTATCGGAGATTCAGCTTCATTGTCAAGCTCAAGAAACGGATCGAATCTATTCGATGATAGTCAATATGTTGAAACTGGGTTTTTCCCTACAGACCCATTTGATACCTATGATTCATGGGATAAGTACATTCTG
>CAXZAB010000152.1:0-6009 GCA_964293715.1 uncultured bacterium
CCGCCATCCGTGCAGCCGTACCGGAAATGATCATCCAAATCAGCACCGGTGGTGCCGTGGGTGAACCTTTTGAAAAAAGACTGGCCCCGCTGGCTTTGAAGCCCGATATGGGTACCCTCAACGCCGGAACCTTGAATTTCGGTGACGAAATCTTTATCAATCATCCCCATGACATCATCCGTCTGGCCGAAGCCTTTAAGGAATACAACGTAGTCCCCGAAGTAGAAGTTTATGAATCCGGGATGATCGACATAGTAAGCAGATTGGTAAAAAGAGGCATCATCACCCACACCCCTCTGCACATCCAATTTGTCCTGGGAGTACCCGGTGGCATGAGCGGCAAGCCCAAAAACCTGCTGTATATGATCGAACATCTGGCAGAAGAAATTCCAACAGCGACCTGGGCCGTAGCTGGAATCGGCAGGTGGCATTTGCCCACTTCTATGATTGCCTTGGCTACAGGCGGCCACATCCGCTCCGGTTTTGAAGACAATATCTTTTATCACAAAAACGTGCTGGCAGATTCCAATGCTCAGCTCGTTGCCAGACTTGCCCGTATTGCCAAGGAGATAGGCCGTCCTATCGCCACTCCTGCGCAGGCTCGTGAAATCTTAGCCTTACCTGCAAAGTAAGGAGACTTGATGCACCTAAGCGAAAATGCACAAATAGTACTGCAAAGGCGCTACTTCAGAAAAGACGAGAAAGGTGACTTTATCGAGGATTGGGAAGCTTTGGTAGACCGGGTTGCGACTAATATCGCAGGTGGTGACCAGGCTTTGCAGAAGAAGTTCCACGCACTTTTGGATAGCGGAGATTTCTTACCCAATTCCCCCACCTTAATGAATGCGGGGGCTGATTTACAACAGCTTTCTGCCTGTTTTGTGCTGCCCATTGAGGATAGCATGGAAAGCATCTTTGAGACTGTGAAAAACGCCGCTTTGATCCATAAAAGCGGCGGTGGAACCGGCTTTTCCTTTAGCAGACTCCGAGAAGCCAATGCCCGGGTGCGCTCCACCAGTGGCGTATCCAGCGGACCGATCTCCTTTATGAAGGTTTTCAATTCTGCCACCGATGCTGTAAAGCAGGGCGGAACCCGTCGCGGCGCCAATATGGCCATTCTGAGTGTAGATCATCCTCAGATTATGGATTTTATCACCTGTAAAAAGAATCCTCTGGAGCTCACTAATTTCAATATCAGCGTAGCTCTTACCGAGGCTTTTATGGACGCAGTGGCTGAGGATAAAGAGTATAATCTGATCTCACCTCATACCGGCCAAATAGCAGGACAACTCAATGCCGGTAAAGTTTTTGACCTCATTGTGGAAATGGCCCATAAAAATGGAGAGCCCGGTGTCGTCTTTTTGGATAGGATGAATCAGGCAAACCCCACTCCGGCTTTGGGAGAGATCGAATCCACCAATCCCTGTGGCGAACAGCCTCTGCTTCCCAATGAAGCTTGTAACTTGGGCTCTATCAACCTCGCCGCTCTGGTGGGCGATGAAGACATCAATTGGGCACGTCTCAAGGAAGTGGTGCATGACAGCGTGGACTTTTTGGACTGTGTGATAGACCAATCCAAATATCCTTTGGAGATTATCGGCGAAATGTCCAGATCAAACCGTAAAATAGGTCTGGGCGTGATGGGCTGGGCAGATCTGCTTTATCAGCTCAAAATACCCTATATGAGTCAGGAAGCGGTGGATTTGGCCGAACGTGTGATGGAATACATCGATTTTGAAGCTAAAACCAGAAGTATGGGGCTGGCTATAGAAAAGGGAAGTTTCCCCAATTTTCCGGAAAGCATCTACGCCCAAGGCGAGCTTAACCGGGAAGGTAAATACTGTGATTGGGAAAAGCTAGCCTTGGACATTCAGACCAATGGCCTGCGCAATGCCACGCTCACCACTATCGCACCCACGGGCACCATCAGTATGATCGCGGATACATCCAGCGGAGTAGAACCTCAATTCTCCCTGGTTTACGTGAAAAACGTGATGGATAATGATAAACTGCTCTATGTAAATAAATGGTTTGAAGCGGCTTTGGAAGAATGGAATCTGCTCACCCAGGAACTCTTGGAAGAAGTGAGCCAAAACGGTTCAGTTACGCATATGTCCGAGATTCCCCATGAATTGCAGGAAACTTTCCAGACTGCCCACGATATCAGCCCCAATTGGCATATCCGTATGCAAGCTGCCTTTCAAAAATACACCGATAATGCAGTGAGTAAAACCATCAATTTCCCCAATAGCGCCACGATCGAAGACATCCGTGAAACATTTTTACTGGCCTATAGGCTTGGTTGCAAGGGCGTCACCGTATATCGCGATGGCAGCCGGGACAATCAGGTTCTTTCTGTAGGATCCAGTGTCGCCGAAAAAAGCCCTGAAGAGCGTAAAGTAGGCCCCAGGCAACGTCCTGAGGTCACTCATGGCATCACCCAAAGGCTGGAAACCGGCTGCGGGCATATGTACGTTACCATCAATACAGATTCCCTGGGAGCCTGTGAAGTCTTTGTGCAGATGGGCAAGGTGGGCGGTTGTGCTTCTGCACAGCTGGAAGCCATAGCCCGGCTCTCTTCTTTGGCGCTGAGATCCAGGATCAAGATAGAAGCCATCATCCGCCAGCTCAAAGGTATCCGCTGCCAATCCCCGATGTGGCACAAAGGCAAGATGATTACCTCCTGCGGCGATGCTGTGGGTCAGGCTCTGGAAAACTTCCTCAGCATGCAGGTCGATGGTGATTTCAAATCTATCCGCATCAAAGTGGAGCAAGGCATAGCTTTCCCGGAAAGTAAGCCCAAAGCTCAGGTTGCCACCTGTCCGGATTGCGGCTCAGGTATAGAGCATGTGGAAGGCTGTCTCAAATGTCCATCTTGTGGATGGTCAAAATGTTAAGGAGTATCAATGCGTTGTAAAAAATGCAATACCCGTCTGGGCAACCACGATTTGTGGTGTATGTCCTGCGGGGTTCAAAGCCCTGTGGTCAAGACGGATCTGTCGGCTTTAAAGAGCCTCAAAAACACTCGTGAAGAGCTGAAAGGTAAAACCTCTTCCATGGTTCCGGCGATGGGCTTCAGCATCATTCTGGGGGCTATTCCCATTGCCATTCTGATCTGGATATTTGCAAGTTTCATCAATAACGAGAGTAATACCATCGGCCAGCTTCTGCTAAACCTATCTCTGAAGTCTGTGCTGATAAGTCTGTTTGTACCAATGCTATTGCTGCCTTTCAGTGTGATCGGCAAACAGCGGAATTACACTTTGAATTTGAAGGATCTGCTGGCCAGCATGAAGCACTATCCCAGATATCTGCTTTTTGCACTGGTCAATGCAGTGGTCCTGATGGTGCTTTATCTCATCTGCTTTGGTTTCCCGGGCTTTGCCAGTGATCCCATCTTGAGATTGGTGTGGATCGTCTTGATCAATTACTGGTTTGCCATCTCGCTGCCGGCGGTGATGGTGATGGAGCTCAGAGAAGTCAATCCCCTCAAAGCCCTAAAGCTCAGCTACCAGCATTTCTCGGATGTGCGCTGGAACATATACCTTTTGGCTTTGCTGATGGCACTTTTGAATGGCCTTGCCTTTGTACTGGCCATCTTTCCCCTGCTCTTCACTTTGCCGATTATGTATTTTGCCGTCCGGGATTACATCATCAAATTGGAAGAATACGAACTTCTGGACTACAGGCTCTAAATTATGAACCGTAAAGAAATCTTCTCTCTGATCATCCTGATCGCGGTAGTATCTTATGGTGCATATAAATACGTCACTCGGGAATACACTGAAATCCGCAGCAGATACATCCTGGATACCATCGTTGAGATCTCGGCCACATCAAAATCCAAGAATGTAAGCTCTGAGATCGAAAAAACCTTCAGCCTGATTCAGGCCTTCGAAAGTAAATTCAATGAATACAATTCTGAAAGTCTGCTCGCCCAAATCAATAGCAGTGAGGAAGAGTATTTTGAGATGGAACCTGACCTGTATGCAATGCTGGTAATTGCAGACAGTCTGTGGCAGATGACGGAGGGCTCTTTTGATCCCACCATCAAGCCGGTCTGGGATTTATGGAATTTCAGTGCAGAAGAGCCGGCTATTCCAGATTCGCTATTGATCGAAACTGAACTTGAGAAAGTGGATTTCAGCCGCATCAGCTATGATAAAGAGCGGCTTTACAAGCCGCAGGGCATGCAAATAACCCTCGGGGCCATTGCCAAGGGTTATATCCTGGATAAAGCCCTGGACTTTATGAAAGAGCGCCATCTCCTGAAAGGCTTTATAAACAGCCGCAGCTCCATGACCTTCTTTGGCTACAAGATCAGTCCTTTGGTCTATATTCAGCATCCCAGAAAGGATGATGACAGCATTGCCAGTTTCAAAATAAACAACCTCAGCATAGGCACCAGCGGCGATTATCAACAGTTTTTTGAAGAGGACGGCCAGCGTTATCACCATATTCTGGACGCCCATACCGGCCAACCGGTGCAGAATATCTTTTCCGTAACCGTAATCTGTGAAAGCGCAGCCTGGGCAGATGGACTCTGCACTGCACTTTTCACCATGGACCCCGAGGCGGCTTTGGAAAAGGTCCGGGCGATGTCAAACACAAACACAGTAATCTATTACCGGCAGGATGATGCCATCTTCTCTCTGAAGACAGAAGGCATGAAGGCCCTGCATTTTAAAGAGAATCTATGAAAATACCAGACTTACAAAGTCAAACAGACACCCGCAATACAGTGATCGACAAGGTAGGCATCAAAGGCCTGCGCTATCCTATCGTGGTGGAAGACCGCGCCAATGAAACCCAAGCCACCGTGGCCGAACTGGATATCTATGTGGAGCTTCCGCATCATATGCGGGGCACGCACATGAGCAGATTCGTAGAAATCCTGCATCACTATCATCAGGAAGCTATCATCGGCAACCTCGAGCCTTTTTTGAGAGAACTCAAGGCCTCTCTCAAAGCTGAGGCAGCGTATATCGATATCACCTTTCCTTACTTTCTTACCAAGAAAGCTCCGGTTTCCAAAATAGCCTCAATCCTTTCTTATGATTGCGTTTTCAGCGCTTCACTGAAGGAAGAATTTGAGCTTTTGATCGGAGTCATCGTGCCCGTTACCACGCTTTGCCCTTGTTCCAAGGAAATTTCAGAGAATGGGGCCCACAATCAACGCAGCAAAATCACTATCAAAGTAAGCTACACAGGCTTCGTCTGGCTGGAAGAGCTCATTGAGCTGGCCGAGACCACCGCTTCCTGCGAGATCTATTCCTTGTTGAAACGTGTGGATGAGAAGTATGTAACCGAAAAAGCTTATGCCAATCCCAAATTTGTCGAAGACATCGTGCGGGAAATCACCCTGAAACTCCAGAGTGATGAGCGTATTACCGGTTTCTTTGTAGAATCCGAAAACGCTGAATCCATCCATCTGCACAATGCCTATGCCATGATCTCGCGCCCGGCTAAATGAAGATCAGCAGCAGTCGTCCTCTGGCGCTGAAACAGTATTTGGCGCCCAATTCCTTGAAGCTTCTGTATGCTGAAGACAATTCCAATCCTTTAGTGTGCTTGCAGCTCTACATCCGCACGGGCTCTGTTCAGGAAGAAAGCAGTGAAGTGGGTTATGCCCATTTTTTGGAGCATCTCAGCTTCAAATCCACAGTCAAATATCCCGATAATGCCCTCAGCCGTAAAGCCGCGGAAATTGGTGCGATGATCAATGCTTATACGGATTATGACACCACTTGTTACTATCTGATTCTGCCTTCGGAGCATCTGGAGACAGGGATGGAGCTCCTTGCCCAGATGGCTTTTCAGGCAGATTTTAGTCAAAAAGATATCAGCACCGAGAAAAACATTATTATCGAGGAAATCCATCAATATGAAGCCGAGCCGGAGATGGATTTTATCGAATATATCCAAACTCATTATTTTGAAGACAGCCCGCTGCAGCGCCCTGTTCTGGGTAATGTAAAGTCTGTGAGATCAGCCTCACTGCGCAAATTA
>CAXZAB010000153.1:0-5988 GCA_964293715.1 uncultured bacterium
AATGTGATCCTCCCCAGTGCGGCTATCCCTCGAAGTGACAGCCCTGTATTGGATAAGGATACCCACATCTACATCTATTATGGCGCAGCGGATACCGCGGTGGCTTTGGCGATTACTACACCGGCAGAGCTCATCGCCGAGGCTCGTGCCGAGTGAGGTTATATCATGCGTAAGCATATCATTATCATCATCTGCCTTTTAGGGATATTCCCCATGGCAGCCAAGGAAGTGTTTCCCATCCCACAAGGAGCTTTCTCTCCAAGCACTTACACCGCCCTGAGACCCTGTTCCCCGATCATCATCGATGGCCGTCTGGACGATGAATCCTGGCAGAAAACTCCCTATACGGAAGACTTTGTTGATATCGAAGGCGATCTGAAACCACCGCCTTTCCTGCAAACCAGAGTGAAAATGCTCTGGGATGACCAGGCTCTGTATATAGGTGCCGAGCTCATCGAACCGCAGATCTGGGCTACACTTACCGAGCGTGATGCTGTGATCTTTCACGATAACGATTTTGAGGTTTTCATCGATCCCGATGGCGACACTCACGATTATTACGAGCTAGAAGTAAACGCCCTGGGCACGCTCTGGGACCTTTTTTTGATCAAGCCCTATCGAGACCGTCAGCAGGTGGCGATCAATGCCTGGGATGTCCGCGAGATCGAATACGCCATCCACATAGACGGCAGCCTGAACGACCCCTCGGATACAGATCACGCCTGGTATGTAGAGATAAAAATCCCCATGCAGGTGCTAAAGGAATGTGCGCACAAGGACTTTCCACCTCCAGAAGGTGACTATTGGCGGGTGAATTTCTCACGTGTGCATTGGGAGACCACAGTAGAAGACGGCAAATATGTGAAAGTACCTGGCCGTCCGGAATACAATTGGGTTTGGAGCCCGCAAGGCCTTATCGCCATGCACTATCCAGAGCGTTGGGGCTACCTCTTCTTTTCACATGCCACCGCCGGTGAAGACCACAATCATTACGAAATCCCCCAGATCGAAACCGCCAAAGAATACCTGCGCCAGCTTTATTACAAACAAAAACAATATGAGATGGATCATGGCAAATATGCTTCCAGAATGGGCCAATTAAAGGCCAAGAAACTCCGTTATGCAGGCCGCAAGGTGCCTCTGAAGATAGAGCGAACTTCACAAAGTTACATCATCACCCTGGGCCCCACCAAGGATCTGCCACGCATGTGCATCCGTGAGGACGGCCTGCTCTGGCTCCCATAGTGCGGCAGCCCCCTCGTAGCGCAGAACGCCGTTTCTGCGAAACTCCGCTTTGGTCTTCCGCGCCCCTGTTTTGACTTTCATTTTTGATCAGGCCGGTATGCTTCGAATCTGCCTTTATCTTATTTGATCCAAGCAGGCTACAAGCTATTCTCAATCCAAAATTGAGAGTTTAAACAGGAAATCACAATATTGCGAGCTCAGCCTATACGATCGGCGATGCTTTTGTTTAAACTCAAAACCGACCCAGGTGAGTTCAAAAAGCTCTGGCTGACGAGAATATATAGGACAGGCAGAGCCAGCAGGCCACAGCAGGGAAGGTCGTTTTTAAGTCAAAACAAAAGAGTTCGGACGGTACACGCTAATGCCTTCAATTTGATTTCGATTCGTTTTTAACTCGAGATGACTCAGATATTCGAGTCAACTCAAGTTGAAAGTTCGTTAGAAGCAAGTTTAGTGAAGGGGGGCGGTATTAGTTTGTATCATCCTAAAATAAGGTGGCGTCTATCCCTAAGATGCTGAGACAAGATGTCTTCAAATATGATTCTGTGATGCTGTCCATGGTTACTCTCATTTTTCTCTCTCGTTGAGAAATGGATATAAATACCTGGATACCTTTCTCTGATTAACGTTTCCCCACGGCATAGTTCTTTGGCTTGGGTAAGAGACATATAGAAACCTCTTAGCTCGGGTGAAAGCTACATACGCATTATTCTTTTCCTGCTCTAAATCTAAGCCACCCTTTTTAATTGCACGATAATCGGGGAAAGTCCCTTCATCCATCCCGATTAAAAAGACAATGTCCTTTTCTTGTCCCTTCATTGTATGGACAGTGCTAAGCGTAATGCCATTGGGGGTAGAGAGGGAATGTGTCTGTCCAAGAGCCATTGCGTTTTTGAACTGCTTCAGTGTCGCATGATCGTTGTTCTTTTTGTATATATACCAATGACTCAGTAATTCATCTATCTCATTATTTACAAGCGCTATCATATCCTCATTTTCTGTTCCATCCTTGATCAAAGACAAGTCGCGCTTTAAGGTTTCTAAAATCTCACGTATGTTCCCACCATCATTAGATAATCTGCAAACGGCATCGAGCATGGCATTCAACCCATCCGGGAGTGGAATTTCTTGGAGTTCTGAAAGAGTCTGAGCCGTTGAGCAATCACATGCCTTGAATAGCTTCTCTTTATGAAGTGCATCTTGAGGATTTAATCTTACCTTAAGAGCGAGATCGAAGACTTGCATTGCTTTGGATTCGAACTGAAGAGCCCCTGGAGTTATTTTGTAATAGAAAGGTATCTTATTCCCTGAGAGAACATCTTGAATCGGTTGAAAGAGATATTTATTCCTGGCAAGAATTGCGATATTATCTGGTGTAATTTCACCCTCAATGTCATTATGGGTTTTCAATAACAGCAGGTGTTGAATCTTCTCTACAACAGCAATAGCTTCTTTGTGCTCGTCCTCATAAGAAGATAGAGTAAAATCGCCTTTGATTACAAGATTTTTGATATTAGCGGATTTTGGCACTATCTTTAATGCCGCTTCAATCACTTTTATTGAAGAACGATAGTTTTCTATCAGCTCTACAACATGTGGTCTGTAATCCTCTCTAAAGTTTGCTGTCATGTATTCGGATGAAGAGCCCGTAAATGCGAAGATAGATTGGTTTGGATCACCCACCATCATAACATTTTTGTGCTCATTACCTGTAATCGCTCTAATTAGCTGGTATTGGGCATTGTTCAAATCCTGAGCTTCGTCAATGCAGATATACTCATATTCCCGTCTGTAGAGTGCTGCAATATGGGGAAATTCAGTGAATAAACGGTAGGCCAAGAGGATTAAATCATCGAAGTCAATAGCCCCGTGTGCTTTCAGGATGTCTTGGTATGAATTGTACATCAGGATCAAATCATCATTCTGACTGGCTTCACCAATTTGTTCTGGCTCTTGGAGGCTCCTTTTAACCCTTGATATAAATTCAAGTGCTCTGTACCTAAAGTCCTTCTGTTCCTTTTGATTCAATTCCTGATATCTTGCCCAATATGTTGGAGTACTGGAGAGTGCTTGTACTAATAATGACATCCTATCTGCTTCGTCTTCGAAAATCTGGGGAGGTGTAGAATATCCAAGCAAGTTCGATCTTTGCTCTATGATATGCTGACAGAATCCATGAATAGTTCCAATAAAGGTTCTGTTTTTTAAGTTGTCAACACCTTCCAAACGTTCTTGCATTTCTTTGCCAGCTTTGTTTGTGAAAGTTATGGCTAATACCTTTCTGCGAGTTGTCTCTAAGAGTTTTTTGATTCTCTCTGTTAATACACGTGTCTTTCCACTACCAGCGCTTGCTTGCACAAGCAAGGCACCATGAGTGTAATCTACAGCTTCCTGTTGTTTAACCGACAATTTAATAACAGCCATCGTATGCTCCTAAAGCGGTTTTAACCTTTTCAAAAAGTTCCGTCACTTTTCCTGGGTGTCCTTTGGAACTATTGACGATTTGTTCGGCAACAAGTGCTCCCATCTGAGTTTTGTTTCCCTTCATGTCTTTAAGTATCTCGCTATCAGTATAGCCTAAAATTTCGCTCTCCTTTGCACACTGGTGCTGCTCGTTAGCGAATATATATTTTGAGATAATTGCTTGTTTTATCTCGTCTTGGTAGTTTTCAGAAAGGAGATATATTTCAAAATTTTGGCCAGGTGGGAGAAAGACTACTTTGTCACTGATATTGAGACTAGGGTTTACCTCTGTGATCTGTTTTTCAACATTCTTTTTTACGTCTTTATCATTATCACTGAGTATATACCAAGGAATACAAAGAGATTCTGCTACATGCAAGAATGGAGCATATGACCCATAACCTCCGACTCCAACAAACGAAATGGAAAGCATTTTTGCTGAGCCAAAATAATCTTCAGCAAGAATTGGGAGAGCAAGTTCTTCTGTTTCGCCTTCAAAGAACACAAGCACCTTAGCAAAAAGCAGCTCTCCTCTTGTTCTAATAACTTTCTGTTTGATTTTACGCTCCGCATTTTCATCAATCTTTTTCATATCAATACGGCCTATGACCACGGAACCTTGCTTATGGATTACACTTCTCAGCTCATTAAGTTCCGCTTGAGCAGCAATATATGGCGAGTGAGTTGAGATGATTTTCTGACCAGGCATCTCTTTTACTTGTTCATACAGTGCTTTTTGGGCATGCGGGTGAAGATGGGCTTCAGGTTCTTCAATGCACAATACAGGATAGAAAGGTTTGCTTGTCTTCTCGGTCTCATCGTGTAGTATCGACAATAGGACCTTCAGTGTTAGTATAGATGTCCAACTTCGAGTTCCCATCCCATGCAATTCCAAAGGTAAACTCGTTGCGTGTTCTCCATATGATATTGAAATCCCTTTATTTAAATCACGCAGCTTCTTTGTAAAAGGAGTTACTTCAATCTCTCCTGCACCAGTTCCTACAAGCGATGCAACGTCCTTCAAGGTATCTTGCAGCCGTGAAAGGACGTCACTGTTTAGGATGGTCGTTTCATTGAGAGCCTTGATCATCTGCTCAATCTTTTTAACCTGATCTTCTGAGTACTCAATACTGGAGATTATCCTTCCTAAGAACGATGTTCTAAGTTTCATATCTTCTACAATGTCCCGTTGTGCGTCAATATAGAAAAAGGGCATCTCCTCAAACCGGAAGCGAGTTTCGACCCCATTTCCTTCATTCTGCCAAGTGGGTTCATTACCTGTATCTGTTGAAAAAGCGGGCCACTGCCTCAAGATATATTGCTTGAGTTTGCAATTAGCTTGAACTCTATCATACGTAACTACATTGCGAATTGGAACATAGCTGAGCTCTGGATCAACTGCCTGAATTCTATTTGTAGTTAGAAGTTCTTCCCAAACATTAGGAAATTTCTTTGGATCTGTGGTAGGCACAATGCGGGCATCAACAATGATCTTATTAGATCGCCCTTGCTCATTCACCGTAAAATCATCGCATGTGAGGAAAGATGGGTTACCAAAAGCGATCTGAATCGCTTTCAATAAAGAGGTCTTCCCACTGTTGTTGACACCGGACAACACGGTGGTGGGTTCAAGGTTAAGTTCAACGTTGGATAGACCACGGAATCCGTAGATCCTAATAGAATCAATCAATATGGGCATTTGCCCCTCCTTGTAATTTCGCTTCACAACTCAATAACCACGGAAGTAAGATATCTCTAAATGTCAAAGGTTCCATGCCTTGTTTGAATATGAGGTTGATGCAGCTAACGTTTGTCATGTTCTGATTACTATTTCTTTCTGCGGTTATAAGGCGATTGGTTAGTTGGCTTTAGAGAAATGCTCAATTGTGAAGCTTTTGATCTGATGGAATCTTCAGATCTTCTCAATTCGTGTGCGATTAGTCCTGTGGGAGTATTCCCTTTAGCGAGATCTTTCATTTTGTGTATCTCACTTTCTGTCCATTGTTTGCCTGAGTTCGTAGCTTTTTTTGTCATTTGTTTCTCCATGGGCTAAGCCTATCTTGCCAGTAAAGGAAATGTATCGTTAGCCTGATTGCAGGAAACAAAGACTTTGTTTTTTTGTCAACCTCAAAATCTGTCACATTCTGATGCAATATCCAAATCTCCGATTTGCATCTATGAACGATCTTCCTTGAAAGACGAAAGGTGGGGGTTTTAACCCCCACCTGGAGTTTGGACATTTTCATTGGTTTATGCGATAAGCCGACCTTATACCAGGGT
>CAXZAB010000154.1:0-5964 GCA_964293715.1 uncultured bacterium
AAATTCTTATTCTAAAATCCTGATAATATCTTTGGAAAATGTCCTGAGTCCCGTTGTTCTCTCATCTTTTTACCTCGAGGGGGGAGGGTGCCAAATTCAGCTTTATGGAGATTATCTCTACTCCATCAATGGATATGGAAGACTAATCTCCTACAGCCTGAATGATCCGCTATCACCGGTAGCGGTGGACACTCTGGAAACGGGCTGGAAAGACATTCACAACTTCGTGGCCGGAGCTGGCTTTATTGCCTGCCAAAATGATTCTATCGGCATAGTGGACAGTTCTAATCCCGAAGATCTGGTTTTAGGCGGAAAGCTTGATTATGGCGAGACTTCTCCTGCCGGATACGTTGCTGCCTCTGGCAAATATCTGTATTGCAATAGTGCGAACGACTTCAGCGTGTTCTCTTTGGAGAACCCCGCATCTCCCCTGCAAGTAGGGCAGATTAGCCTTGATTGCCAGGACTTAGGCCACAAAAACTACATTTGCAACAATATCTTATGGACATTATACCGGGACGGCGAGAAGGATACAGATGATAAAGGGCTGATGGCCATAGATCTGTCTTTCCCTACCGCTCCTGCGCTTTTAAGCAAACATAGCCTGGCCTGGACATACGCCTGGGACAGCTACCGGCTGAGTAGATTTATGAGGGCCTCAGGCAATATGCTCTACCTTAATTATTACCCTTACCACCTCAAAATCGCCAGCCTGGAGGGTGGCAATTTTACCGAATTGGAACCCCGCTATCCACTATCCAGTATTAGCAAGATAGTGGCCAATGAAGATCATATCGTGGGGCTGAGTCCCATCATACAAGAGCTTAAATATGATGAAAACAAAGTCTTGCAACCCTATCAGCAGATTGAGCCGGATACATATCGTGTAGATACCATGGGGATAATGGACGATCTTCTGCTCTGTGCATCCCAATATACTGCTAATCATGAAATTGAGGGCATCTTAGACCCCTCGCTAAGTATCTATAACCTTGTGTCCGGTAACAAAGCGGGCAGATTTTCCATCCCCAATGAAGCTGATTTCCCTGCCGTACCTGTGGATATTCAGCGCTATCAAAATTACGCCTTGCTCTGTACCGGGCTGGGTGGCGTGTATTGTATTGATCTGTCTGATCCTGCGCAGCCCCAACAGAGATTTGTAATAAGACAGCTTTCTTATTCCTACAACAGCGTTACCGCAGCCGATGGTGAATTGTGGCTGGGATATTCATTCCTAAAGGAAGCCTATCTCAGTTGCTACGACATCTCTGATATCGACCATCCTGTTTTAAAAAAAACTATCCCTTTGGGACGTACAATTGCCCGTAAACTGCTAAAAATTGGTGATTATATGTATGTACTCCAGTGGGAAGGGTTTGTAAGCTATTACATTGGGGCTGATTCCGAAAGAAAAGAAAGTGCGTACTCTGTGTCCCATTATTACACAGAATTTTACAGTATGATGCCTTTTGGCAAGGGCTTACTCTTCGGAACCGAACATGGTATATACGTGTTCTCACTTAATAATCCCCTGAATCCTGAAATGGTCGGATCTTGTAGATTGTTTCCTGGTTTTAAAGAGGAGCAGCCTTATGAGCAGGGACACTACGCTGTGGACAATACCAATATTCTGCTGGCAGATGGCTATAGGTTCGCTTGTTATGACGCATCTTTGGCTGCTTTACTCTGCGAAGATGTTCCTGAGTTCATCAGCGGAAAACTTTTAGTCTTCCCAAATCCGGCCAGAGAAAAGATAAGTGTACATTTTACCCGGGATACCAATATGTATGACAGGGTCACCCTGCAAGTATTCAATATACGTGGACAAAAAGTGATCAGTAAAGTTTATTCCAGATTTTCAAAAAGCCCATTCTTGAAAACAATCGAGCTGAAGGACGATGATAGGCAGAGGCTCGCTGCCGGAATCTATATCGTAAAGTGTGTAAATGGATCATCCACAGAATTCTCCAAACTGGTGGTGCTGCCATAAATCCTGCTGGTTGATCCCGCAGCACCAAGTCATAACTTGTAACCCGTAACTTGTAACTCGTAACCTGTAACTCGTAACTTGTAGCTTGTAGCTCGTAAGCCGTAACTTGTAAAAAACATTTTACTTGACGATATGATGCCTCTGAATATCGCTCATCACTATATCATAATAATTGCACTATAAAGGAGTTAATGATGACCAAATTCCGTACTATCAGCTTTGTAATGTGTATGACCTTGCTGGCAGGACAGCTGTTTGCCGGCGGGTTTGCTTTGACAGGTGTGGACTCACGTTCCACCTCAATGGCCGGTGCCTTTAGAGGCTTGGCCGATGATCCTTCTGCAATGTACTGGAACCCCGCAGGCTTGGGCTTTATGAATGAAAAATCCTTCTCGTTGGGAGGAACTTTTATCCTGCCGAAAGTCAAATGGGACCCTTCCGGAACCGCAATTGCCAGCGCTCCCGGATACAGTGCCAAGGAATATGAAGCAAACAAGAAATTGACTATGTTCCCCTCTATTTTTGCGACCCTGGCATCTTCGCCTCGTCTCAAATATGGCCTGGCTTTTTATGTACCTTACGGTCTGGGCACCACCTGGGATGCATACAAGCTACCCAGCCCTCCCCTTACTTATGTTGCCGGTTTTCCCGATGAGGAGATGACGAGCAGGATTTCGGTGATGGATTTGCATCCTACCGTAGCCTATCAAGTGTTGCCAAACCTCTCTGTAGGCGCAGGCCTCAGTGTGATGTTCGGTGCGATCGATATCGATCAGATCAATATCGCCAATCCTTATGCTCCTATCACTTCAGAGCTTTCTGGCAATGGAATTGGGTTTGGGGGCAATCTGGGCATGCTTTACAAAGCCACAGAATGCCTGAGCATCGGTCTGGCTGCCAAATTGCCGGCAGATATATCCATGGAAGGCGATGCTACAGTATATCTTTGGACCCCGGCCCAAAAAGACTCTCTAGGCAATATAACCGTCCCGGCCATGAAACTCGGTGGAAAATCTGATATCGAAGCCACCCTGAAGATTCCGGCAGAAATCGGCATAGGCTTTGCTTACAAGGTATCTGACGATTGGACAGTGAGCCTGGATTATGCTTACACCATGTGGGACCGTCTGGAAACAGTAACGGTAGAAATGAAAAATCCCATTACCATAATGCCAGGTACCCCGCCGGTGAGCGAAAGCGAATTGATCCTGAATTGGGAAAATTCCTCCCGCGTCAGTGTGGGCACGGAATACAGCTACGGCCTGAACAAATTCAGAGCCGGTTTCTTCTTCGATCAAACTCCGATCCCGGAAGCAACTCAGATTCCCACCATCTCAGACGTGGGCAACAAATACAGCACCAATCTGGGCTGGGGACGTGAATTTGGCCAGATCGGCGTAAATGCCAATGCGCAGTACATCATGTTTAACAAAAGAGAAATTGCTGATTCCGGACAAACAGCCAATAACATGGCCGGCAACTACCATTCCCAATCCCTTTCCGGCAATATCGGCCTCAGCTATAAATTCTGATTACAGTTTTTTGTGGTCACCGATTAAAGAAGGTCAAATAATCCGGCTTTAGTCTTGCAAGGCGGAGATTCATATCTCTGCCTTGTTTTATCTGCCAGCCAAACTTGTGCTTTTGGTGAGCTAAAGCAGATCAGGGAACAAATAAAGAAGCCCTACAAGGGAACAAATAAAGAAGCCCTACAACTGCTGCCCCAAACTATTTCCATAAAAAAGCTAAAATCGTTAGTTTGATCTATCTCAAGTGCTTAGCGGTCTGTATTTATATTAGTGGATTTGGGGTTAGGCTTCCAAACTCAAGTTTTAGATAAGTTTAGAGAATATTAGCTATTTTGAGTGCATATCCTCTTGCCTTTTCGTAGCTTGACAGAAAACGGGCTTAGATATTTTCTTGCCTTAGAACTTGAGAGGAGTTCAGAATATAAGCCAAGCCTCTGATGGATATGAAGAAAGAGTTTTTATGTGGATAAGTGGTGGATAAGTTTGGTTCACGGCTTCATCAGGAAGCACTCCAAACACACTTAAGATTATGTTTCACATATAATTAGGATCAAGCGATATGATTATCAGGGACTTTCAGACTAATGTGGATAAAATACTAAAGGATAGATATATGGACCAAGACATTTGGCAAAACATACTGGATAAGCTGGAATTAAACATTAATGAACAAAGTTTTAAAACCTGGTTTTATGAGACAAAATTGGTTGATATGTCAGATAAAGATCTGATCATCAGAGTGCCAACTCAATTTAGTGCAAACTATCTGAATCAAAATTACAAAAAGGTCTTATCGGAGATATCTTTCACGCTCTATGCCCGGAAATACGATATTCAGTTCATCACCCATCCTTACCGGGCCGCCAATGAAGAGAGCGAGATTCCGGATTACAGTGAGAAAAAGGTGAGCCTCAATGCCAGGCTGAACGACCGTTATAATTTTGAAGAATTTGTGGTGGGACACAATAACAACTTCGCCTACTCCGCAGCCAAAGCGGTGGCGGAAAACCCCGGTTATACTTATAATCCCCTCTTCATTTATGGCGAAAGCGGGATGGGCAAGACTCATCTAATGCAGGCTGTGGGCAATTTTGTGCTGCGAGAAGGGCGCAATTGCAGTATCTATTACACCACCAGTGAAGCCTTTACAAATGAAATGATCGATAGTATTCGCGGTAATAAAATGCCCAATTTCAGGGCTAAATTCCGTAAAGTCGATCTGCTTTTGGTGGACGATATCCATTTCCTCTCACGTAAAGAGGGAACTCAGGAAGAATTTTTTCATACTTTTAACGCTCTGTTTGACAACAAAAAACAGATCGTACTTACCTCAGACCGTCCTCCCAAAGACATTCCCGATCTGGAAAAAAGACTGGTCACACGCTTTGAGAGCGGTCTTTTGGCAGATCTGAAGAACCCCGATTTTGAGACCCGCGTGGCTATCCTGCGCAAGAAAGCAGAGCCGGAAAACATCAGTTTGTCTGATGACGTCTTTAACTTCATCGCCGATAACATCACTTCCTCCGTACGCGCGCTGGAAGGCTCTCTGATCCGCATTTTGGCCTATGCCTCTTACAACAAGCTCAATCCCGAAGATATCGACGCTGAGATCGCTCAGAGCATCCTTTCTGATATGATCTCGGAAGTGAGCCGGGAAATCACTCTGGATGCCATTACCACCCAAGTTTGCCATACCTATCAGCTCACCACCGAGCAGATTATGGACAAGACCCGCAAACCGAACATAGCTTTTCCCAGACAGGTTTCCATGTACCTGGCGAACCTCCTCATCCCATCTTTATCCCTGAAGGATATTGCCCAATATTACAATCGTAAAGATCATACCACCGTAATTCATGCCAAACGCATGATCGAAAATCAATTTCGAGATGACGATAAATTCCGTTCTCTGATGGAATTCATGATCAAGGAATTAAAGAAATAGCAAAATGATGCTTAATTTACTAATAAAACAAAGATACCTCAGAGAGCTGATGGATAGTGGGCTGGGCCGCCTATTTTTAGACTTATCCACACTTGTGCATAGTTCGCTGTGGATAACTGTGTATAAGTGGTCAATAAAGGCTTTGGAGCTCTTTTTTGTGGATAGCCGGTGCATAAGACCCCCTGCTTATCCACAAGTTATCCACACAGAATCAAGCTCGCTAAAGCTCTGCAATAACAAGTCCGAAAAGAAAAAGCTTGACCGATTATCTACATATCCACAAAGCCTACTACTATTACTAAATTACAAAATCTCTTAAAATAGGATAAGATTATATGAATATGAAGATTCAGATTATTGGGCTCTTGCTGATAATTGTGCTTGTGGGAGCTTGTACCAAAAAGAACAATCTTACTGGAACAAACTGGTCTGATGATAGTGCTCTGAGCTTTGAAGATCCTGCTGCGCTAATCTCCGGATACAGCTTTCCTGCGGATTCT
>CAXZAB010000155.1:0-5925 GCA_964293715.1 uncultured bacterium
CCATCCGAGTGGATATGGGTGGTAATAGCGATGCTCTTTGCCCCGTTAGCCAGGGCAAAGAGCCTGCTGCTTATATTATTTGTCATAGTATTTATTGAGTTAGAAAGCCGGCTGAGCCAGCTCTTAGATTTGCGACTTAATCGTCTTCGTCTTCGTCGTCAAAATCTTCGTAATCGTCTTCTTCTTCCTCATCTTCATAATCGAAATATTCTTCATCATCCAGATAGTCTTCAATGTCTATATCCGGATCATAATCTTCATCGTCTTCATCTTTGATGCTGGCAAGAAGGGCATCCACTTTTTCGGCACGGTCCTCTGTATCGTCATAGAAGAATGACAGTTCTGGGATTGTTCTCATAATATGTGCTCCTGCAATTATTTTCTTAAAGAATCCAGATGACTTGATCAGATTTTTCTGAATCTTGTCATGAGAGGCGGGATTATTGAAATGGGTAAAGTACAATTTAGCATAGCGCAGATCTTTTGATAGCACCACCTCTGTGATGTTCACCCATTCCAAAGCGGGATCATTCATTTTTTGGCTGAGCGCGGTGTTAAAGATCTTTTTCAGTTCATTTTGGAGTCTGGGCATACGATAACTTTTCATACCAGTTTTTTGGCTACCTCTTTCTCAACATAGGCTTCGATCACGTCGCCTTCTTTGATATCGCTGAATCTCTCCAGCGAGAGTCCGCATTCGGTTCCGGCTTTTACTTCTTTCACATCATTGGCATAGTGTTTCAAAGAACTGAGCTTATCTTCAGCGATGAGTACATCGTTGCGATATAGCCGTACCAGACAATCCCGTTGGATCACTCCACGGTCTACCGTACAGCCGGCAATAGTGCCCACTTTCGAGACTTTGAATACCTGTTTGATGGTAGCAGAACCAATGCTTTGTTCTTTGATATCAGGTGCGAGCATGCCTTCCAGAGCGGCTGTTACGTCGTCTATGGCATCATAGATCACCTGATAAAGTTTGATTTCGACACCTTCTTCTTCCGCCAAACGCAGGGCTTGCTGTCCAGCACGGACATGAAAGCCGATAATGACGGCATCACTGGCGGAAGCCAAAGATACATCAGCTTCGTTGATGCCACCTACGCCTTTATGAATGATATTTACGGATACCTCTTCATTTGCGTCAGCGAGTTTTTGCAGACTATCTGCAATCGCTTCGGCAGAGCCATCCGCGTCGGTTTTAAGGATCAGATTGAGGTGATGAATCTTGTCTTCTTTGATACGGGCAAAGATGTTTTGCAGACTGGCTTGATTCTGATATTTTTCACGTTCCAGACGGATCTGATGACGCTCGGTCGAAATCGACCTGGCTGTCCTTTCACTATCCACCTGATTCAGCACGTCGCCTGCTTTGGGCGTTCCGGCGAGGCCATAAAGTCTGGCTACATCACTGGGGCCTAATTCTTCGATCTCCAGGCCACGCTCGTTTTCCATGCGTCTCACTCGTCCACTCACTGCTCCGCACACGATGATGTCACCTTTTTTCAGAGTTCCCTGCTGCATCAAAATGGTAGCGGCAGAGCCCATGCGGGAGTTCATCTCCGCTTCCACCACGATGGCTTCGGCAGGCACTTCACGTTTGGCAGTGAGCTCCATCATTTCTGCAGTCAGCAGGATGATTTCGATCAAGTTCAGAATTCCTTCTCCGGTCACGGTGGAAGTCTTGGCCCAAGGCACATCACCACCGTATTGTTCCAAATACACACCTGCCTCCAGGATTTCGGAAATAGTCTTATCCACATTAGCTCCGGGCAGATCGATCTTGTTGATGGCAAAGATCAAAGACACACCGGCTGCTTTTGCATGGTCTATGGCTTCCCTGGTCTGAGGTTTCACCCCTTCTGTGGCCGCCACTACGATCACCGCAATATCGGTCACGTGGGCTCCACGGGCACGCATAGCTGTAAAAGCTTCGTGTCCAGGAGTATCCAGGAAGGTAATTTTATGTTTATTGACTTCGATCTGATAGGCACCGATATGTTGAGTGATGCCGCCAGATTCTCCAGCCACGATGTTTTCGTTACGGATATAGTCCAAAATAGAGGTTTTGCCATGGTCCACGTGACCCATGATGGTCACCACAGGTGGACGCGGCTTTTCCGGAATTCCGGTATAGTGCTCCAATTCGTGTTCGATAAGCTCTGATCCAAATTCATCTTCGAAGCAGAAATCTACATCGAATTCATCACAGATCATCTCCAGAGAGTCCTTATCCAGGCGCTGGTTTATAGTCACCAACTGTCCCATCATAAAGAACTTTGAAATGATTTCACTGGCAGATACGTCCATGATCCTGGCCAATTCTGATACCGAGGTAAATTCCCGGACTACATACTCTTGAGCCTGATCTTCCACAGACTGCGCTTCACGATGGTATTTTTTGCGTTTTGAGGTCTTTTGCATCACCTTCTTGATATTTCTGGAGATCGTAGCTTCATCGATTTCAGCGCGTTCAAAGACTTTGCCTCTGCTTTTCTTGCCACTGGCAGCAACTGCCTTTTTATGTTTGCTCTTGTCTCCCAGATCGTCACGCACCACCTTGGACTTGCCAAATTTCTTGGTAATATCCTTATCTGGTATTTGTGGTGGTGGTGGCGGCGGAGGTGGAGTAGGTGCAGCAGTACGGCTTCTGCGCGGTGGACGCTCAGTAGGCTTGGCTCTGCTCACTTTGGGTCTGGCGGGAGGAGTAGCCTGTTTATAAGGCACGCGGATATCAAGATTTTCTTGGTTCTTGATAGCTTCTTCCCGGGCTATTTCCACCTGTTCTGCCACAGTGAGAGGTTCTTGCACAGCTTCCTCTTCTTCGGGCTCAGGCTCTTCTACCTGCTTAGCTTTGGCCTTGCTTTTGGGTTTGGCTTTAGCTTTGGCTGCAGGGGCTTTTTTCTTTTCGGTTTCTTGGGGAGCTTCTTCCTCAGTTTCCGCTTTGGCGGTCTTTGGCTCGGCTGCTTTTTCCACAGCCTGGCTCTCTTTTCTTCTGGCTTGCTGGCGAAGTTCGATCAGTTTCTTACGGTCTTTCTCTGCTCTTTTTTCGGCATCAACCTGTTCATTATATTTATCTCGGATTTTCTCCGCCACTTCTATGTCAACAAAGCTCATGTGGCTTTTGGTAATCACCCCCAGATCGGTAAGATGCTTTTTTAGAGCCATTGTACTGATCTTGAGCTCCTTGGCTAATTCATGTACGCGTATTTGCAAGGGTCCTCCACTCACGCCTGCCAATATTCATCGATCTTGGCAGCAAAATTTTTGTCGCTGATTCCAAATACTCCGGTTTGATGGAGTCCCAGAGCTATACTTAGCTCCTGTTGACTCCCAAAACTTATCACCGGCAGCTTGGCTCCGCTTGCAGTTATCTCAAAATTCACCCTTTTTATGGTGCGTTCGGAGCTATCGGCAGCGATCACAATTAAATGTATGTGTTTCCGATGCATTTCTCTTAAGCAAGCGTCTATCCCTGCCGTCAGCTTTCCGGCTTTGCGGGCAAATTGCATCAGATTTAGTATCTTGGAGTCTCGCTCACTTGTCACAAGCGTCTCCCTTTTTGTCGTCTTTTTCGCCATTTAGGCATCTGCTTAAGGCAGGCTTGCTGCAGACACACATAGTGTTTTCGGGCTTGCAAGCGGCGTTCTGGATCATAGGCAATGCCGCTGGGCAGCAGAACGAAGCTGAGCAGCTCAGTTTGAGCGCCTCGGCTTTTACACACCACACAGGTGCGCATTGCTTTGTGTCCGGCTTTGCTATTCAAGTTTGGCATTAGAAATACTTTGCAGATTCCTTTAGCTTTTCAGCTGTCTTTTGTCCCAGTCCTTCCAAGGCGGAAAGCTCACTTATTGAGGCTTGGAAGATGTCCTGGACACTGGTGTATCCAGCGCTTCTCAGCACTTCGGCGGTCTTTGCAGTCACCCCGTCCAATTCGTTGACGTGGCTCACAGTGCGGCGTTCTTTGGCCAATTTTTCTTCATATTCTTCCGTGGTGAAGATGTCTATCTTCAGGCCGGTAAGTTTTGCGGCAAGTTTCACATTTTTGCCTTGCTTGCCAATGGCCACCACTTTATCGGCTTCATCCAAGATCACTCTGGCAGCACGGTTTCGCTCCACTATCACCCGTTTCACATTGGGAATGCCCAGAGCGTTTTCGATCATTTTCTCAATGTCTTCACTATGCACCACGATGTCGATCTGTTCCCCGTGCAATTCCTTGCGAATGCTGTCTATACGTGTACCTCTGGGGCCCACGCATTCTTTAACGGGATCAATCTTGGGATTGATCGCTTCCAGTTCCACTTTACTGCGGATTCCGGGCTCTCTGACGATCTTACGGATCTTAATATCACCAGAAAAGATCGCTGGTATTTCGGCTTCAAACAGCCTTTTTACAAATTCCGGATTGGTACGGGAAAGAATCACCGTCACACCGCGGCTTCCGCTGCGGATATTGGTCACATAAGCTTTGATGTTGTCATGAACCCGGTAATATTCGTTCTCAATCTGCTCGTCCAAAGGTAAGAGGGCATCGGTGTAACCCAAGTCTATACGGTAGGCACCCACATCGTCGATGGATTTGATCTTCCCGGAAACTATGGTATATTTCTGCTTGTCAAAGTCATTTTGAATCTTCTCATCTTCCAGGCTGCGAATGCGGTCTTGAATGAGTTTTTGTGCAGTTTTCACCAATTTGGGCTCAAAATCCAGCAAAGTCATCTCTTTTTGTACGTAATCTCCGAGTTCGGCTTCGGCGTCATAATAGTCGCGGGCTTCACTGAGGGACATCTCCCCCAAGCCGGTTTCCAGCTCTACCACCAGGGTCTTGTAGCGCACCTTGATAGCCTCAGTTTCTTCATCTACATACACTTCCAGCTCGTGTTCCGGCTCCAGTCTTTTGGCCAAAGTGCTGGTAATCGAATCCACGATGATCTCTTGGATCACAGCTCCGTCCAATTGTTTGAGAGCGGCGAGCTTCATTACCGCATCAAGAATGTTTACGCTCATCGTCGTTTCCTTTGGGTAGCCCCATAAATACTGTTTTGGCACGGGAGATCGATTTTAGAGGAATCTGGATATTCTCGCCCCTATCGTCCAAAGTCACTGTGTCTTGATTGACTTCCAACAGCGTGCCCATCACAGACAGTTTTGCATCTTCATCATTGTATTGAACCGCCACTTTCTCGTTGATGGCGCCCACCCAATCGCTTTTCAGCTTCAAGGGACGCTCCTAACCCGGGGATGATACTTCCAGAAAATAACGCTCCGGAATGAAGTCAAAAGTTTCCAGTTCCTCACCCAGAAGACGGCTAAAACGGGCACATTCATCCAAACTGACGCCACCAATTTTGGTGAGGTACACTATGATGATCCGGCCCTTACCGGACATTTTTTCATCCACATCGTAGACTGCGAGATGCATATCTGCGGAGATCTTCTTGGCAATGTCTTCAATCTGAGTTCGGTAATACTGCAATTTTAACCTCTTTCCTTTGCGGCTACTGCCGCGTATTCATACCGCATTCGCGTCAAAAAAAATAGCTAACCAAGGTAGCTATCCAGACCGTAAACGCGGTATCCATAATTATTTAACTGCCATTTTTGGCAAATACTATTCATTTAGGTCAAGATATAAGAGTGTACTTTCATGTCAAGAAAAAGATTGTGGGAGGGAGGATTAAAAGAGTGTGAGGGTTTTGTTTTGGGGATTGAGGGTATATAGGCAACTAAAACCCTCTAAACCCTCTAAACCCTCTAAACCTTCTAAACCTTCTAAACCCTCTAAACCCTCTAAACCCTCTAAACCTTCTAAACCCTCTAAACCTTTTCAAAGCTATCAGACTCTGGGAGTTGAAGGCGGAACGGAGTCCGCCCCTACATTTGGCTTAAGCGGGGGATTAACATGGGTTCGCCTCGAGATGA
>CAXZAB010000156.1:0-5918 GCA_964293715.1 uncultured bacterium
ATATCTATCTACCCTTAATCAAGCGTTAATTCTTAACGCTTGATTAAGGGTAGATGAAGATATGATCGATGCCTTTGAGAGAGAGAAAGGATCAAATACATATAGAATTTGCTATATAACGACACAGGATTGTGGGAAGGATGCCTCGCCCACTTTTTTAGACTATTGATAGCGGAATCAGGGAATAAAAAGCCCCAGACATAGTCTGAGGCTTAGCTTTAACTTGGGTTATCTATTTATATATAAGACAGAACTTTGTTCGCCTTCTGAATAAAGCCTTTTAGCTCTTCTCCGCTGAAGGGTTTCTGCTCCAAAAGCGAAAGATCGTGGATATAGGCGCAGAGGGTATTTACTTCCTCTTTCTTGCCGGCTTTGTCCAGCTCAAGGATCTTTTGGATCACTTCATTTTCGGTGTTGACAACCAGGGAGTGGTTCTTCAGCATATCGGCACCTGCACCCATGCGGGAAACCATGTCCATATCATGCCAACGGCGCATAAATTCGCTGAAGACGATGATGCCGGGGATCTCTTTGGTTTTGAGGTTCTTTACTTCCACTTTAATTTCGCTATAGGCCTGATTTTGCAGGTCTTCCATGGCCTTAGGACCGAGTTTTTCCACAGTTTCTGTGGGCAGTTCCAGCAGGTCGATTAAAGTCTGTTCATCCTTCTGGATCTGATGATTGGTCAGAAGTGTGACGGCTTCAGGATATTTTTTGAAGAAATCCTTGAGGCTGTCTTTGCTGAAAGAAGCTTCTACTTTTTGTCCCAAAGCATTGTAAAACAGCTTCTTGAGATGCTCGCGCTCGGTATCGGAAATACTGCTGTCGTCCTGATTTACCAAAAGGTCGTTCACTTCGCTATCCACGCGGATGAACTCCACTTTATCCAGCTTACTTTCCAATCTCTGATACAGGTGAATATCCAGCGGGGAAGTCTGATAGATCACTTCAATACCCTGTTCCTTCATCAGGTTCAAATAGCTCACCTGAGTGTCCTCGCTGGCTGCATACCAAATCTTGGTGCTGTCATCCTTGGAGCTGGCAGCATTGCGCAGTTTGTATTCTTCCACCGTGAGATAATCTCCACTGGCAGATTTGAAGATAGCGATATCATGCATGGCCTCGAAGAAATCATCTTCCTTGAGCATGCCAAACTTGATAAAGGTATTGATATCCTGCCAATATTCCTCATATATTTTGCGATCTTCTTTGAAGGTAGCTTGGAAATTGTCTGCCACTTTCTTGATGATGTACTTGGAGATCTTCTGCACTTGGGCGTCATTTTGCAAAAAGCTGCGGGAGACGTTGAGCGGAATATCCGGAATGTCTATGCCGCCTTTGAGGAGCAGCAGGAATTCAGGGATGAGATCGTCAAGATTGTCTGCCACAAAGACATTGTTGCAGAAGAGCTTGACCTCGCCCTTGAAGAATTCAGGTTCATTGCGCAATTTCGGAAAATACAGGATTCCTTTGAGTTTGAAAGGGAAATCTACATTGAGGTGAATCCAGAATACGGGATCCTGGTGGTCGTGAAAGACTTGTTTGTAAAATTCGATGTATTCTTCTTTCTTGACTTCAGAGGGAACCCGGTTCCACAGCGCTTCCAATTGGTTGATCTGCTTGCCATCAAACATAATCGGATAAGGCATAAAGTTGCAGTAGCGCTCCAGGATTTCCTTGATCTTGTCATCCTCGGCATAATCTTTGGAATCTTCATTGAAATACAGGGTGATGGTGGTGCCCACTTCCTTGCGTTTGCCATCTGACATAGTGTATGAAGTGGTGCCATCACACTCCCAAAAAGCCGGCTTGCTGCCTTCTTCTATGGACAGGGAATCGATGGTGACCTTGTCTGCCACCATGAAGGATGAATAAAAGCCCAGGCCAAAATGACCGATGATATTGGTCTGCACGTCCTTGAACTTGTTCACAAAGTCCTCGGCCCCGGAGAAAGCTATCTGATTGATATATTTCTTGATCTCGTCGGCAGTCATGCCGATTCCTGTATCTATTATCTCTAAAGTCTTCTTGGATTTGTCCAGTTTGATCTCGATTTTCATATCGTCTTTATTAAAATTCTCATCGGCATATGTACGCTTTGAGATCGCATCAACGGCATTTGAGACCAATTCACGCAGGAAAATGTCGTGTTGGGAATAGAGCCATTTCTTTATAATAGGGAATATATTCTCAGTGTGTATACTGAGCGCCCCGGTTTCTTTTTTCTTTTTAGTAGCCATGCTCATAAACTCCTTTTTGTAATGTGTTTCTGAGCGATAACTTAGTCAGGAGGCTGATATTGTCAAGGAGAATTTAGCAGTCTATGCGGTAGTCTGCTAAGTTGAGTGCGGGATCGGCTGAAATACCGGTGGCAATTGCCTGCATTTCAGCCTTGAAATCAGTTTGAGAATTTAGTCCTGTAAATTCGCTTTCAAAAAGAAGATGCGCGCTGCTTTTACGATAATCTCCATATAGTCCAGAGCTTCATCAAGCTCGTTGGCAAAAGTGAGCAGGCCATGACCTGTCCAGATTAAAGCTTTCTGATTCGTCAAAACCTTTTGACTGTGCTCGCAAAGCTGGATCGAGCCCGGGGGCTGAAATGGGCAGATGGCTATCCCTTCCGGCAAGTACAGCGGCAGCTCCGGTAAAATATCTGCCATCATCTGATTGAAGGCTTCAGGCTGCCGTATGATGGGCAAGGAAGATAAAGCAATGATCTCCGCGGGATGGGTGTGCAAGATCACCGAAAAGCGCCCGTGCTCCCTCTGCAGGCAGCGATGGCTGATCCATTCGCTGGTGGGTTTGGCCGCCTGGGGAAAGAAAGTATCCTCTTCCTCACAGCAGCTTATCAAAAGCAGATTATCAGAGGGGCGGAGAGCAGTTTGGCGATAGCGGCTGCCCGTGCGGGAGACGATAAACCATTTCTTTGTAGTCTGCAGCTCTTTGTTCACGATCTCGCTTACATCGATACTGAGATTGCCGGCATTAGCCTCAGCCCAGCCATAGGAATGGATCTGAGCGGCTACTTCTGCTATATTATCCAGCAGGGGTTTGTAATGAGGGTGATTTATAGAAGTAATATTCATCAGCGTTTTTTAGGCTCCTGTTCTCGGACTATTCTTTCTACCTCGCGGAAATTCACCTTTCCGGAGGACATCATGGGGATGTCTTCAATCACGAAAAACTGTTTGGGAATGGCGATCGCGGGCAGTTGTTTTTTAAGTTGTTTGAGTATCTTTTGCTTATCAAAATCTCCATTGGCCACAGCGGCCACTACATCGGCGCCTTTGGTGGGATGGGGGACATCGACCACGCAGCAGATCACATTCTCGGGCAGAAGATCACTGAGCTGCTCTTCTACATTGACCAGAGATACCATCTCTCCTCCCACTTTCACAAAGCGCTTGAGACGTCCTCTGTGATGGATGTAGCCGTCATCATCAATGAGGCCGATATCGCCGGTATCGTACCAACCACCCCGGATGCGGCGGGAGGTTTCTTCCAAGTCGTAGAGATAGCCTTCCATGACCAGTTCACCTTTCACAAAGATCTTCCCCTCTTGATTTGGCCCGAGAATTTTATCTGTATGGATATCGAGGATGCGCACTTGGGTATTTGGCATGGGTGGCCCTACTGTGCCGTGTTTGTGATGTCCGGGATAGCAGGTGGATATCACAGGACTGGTTTCGGTGGTTCCATATCCTTCCAAAAGAGTGAGCTTGTGTTTGCTCAGAAATCCTTCATAGATTTTATCGGGAAGCCTATCGGCCCCGGCAATCGCGATCTTCACAGAGGCAAAATCTCCAGGATTGGACTTTTGTAAATAGCCATAGAAAAAGGCGGGGGTGGCGGCTATAAAGGTAACCTTGTAATCCCGGATATAATCACAGACCGTGCGATATTCCATAGGATTGGCATAGGTCACCATACTGGCTCCGATCAAAGCCGGCAGCCAGAAATCCACCGTGAGTCCAAAGACATGGAACAGCGGTAAAATCGAGGCAAAAACATCGTTTTCATCCAAGGGGATCATTGTGGGGAAGGCATTCACATTATGCAGTATATTACGGTGAGAAAGTTGCACTGCCTTGGGCTCTTTTTCACTGCCGCTGGTAAAAAGAATCACTGAGATTTCAGACAGAGGTCCATGGTGCACGGCGAGCTTCAGCAAGGGAAAGGGCAGCTTGGAGGTAGCAGCCGCTTTGAGTTTAGTTACCAAGGTTACACCGGCTAAGATGTCCTCCACAAAGATCATATGCTTGATGGGCTCAAGCCCCAGCTTCTTCAAGAGCTGTTTGCTGGTGATGATGGTCTTGAATTGGCATTTGGCCTGGGCATAGCGGCAATTCTCGATGGCCATGGTGCCGTAATTTATCATCACCGGCACTTTACCCGTCATCAAGGTTCCCAGCACTGTGAGCATGGCTCCTGCGCCTGTGGGGAGCAATATCCCAATGTACCGGCCTGGTATTTTGCCGATATACCCTTTAAGGATCAGGCTGGCAATCAGCATCTTGTCATAACTGTAATCTGAGCCGGTGGTTTTATCGTACACTGCTATGCGCTGGGGAAAGCGCTTGGCGGTCTTTATAAAGCGTTGGTGTAATTGTAGCATATTCATTCCTTATTTGATCAGATGTAACCAGTCTCCCAAGAGGAAATCCAAGCGGCCGATAAGCAGCGAAATACGTGCCATCACCGTGTAGCCAAAAGTAGCGCCAAAGCTTACCATCAGAAACCAGATGCCAACCTTGGAGATAGCCTTGGAGACGCCTTCCTGCTTCTTGCTGAAGTAAAAGAAGTATATTCCACAGATGGTGCCGATAATCATCAGCAGATTCCCGATCACTTCAGCGGTGGTAGCAGCGGCAAAAGGATTGATCATGGTGGCGGTAAGCTGTTGCAGGATATCGCTCTTCATATAGCGTAGCATAGAGATTCCGGCCGTGGTACCTACCATAATGGCGATGGGGTAGCGGCTGATCCACTGCGTTTTGGGATGGATACGCATGAGCATCATCAGCCCCAAAGCAGCCGGGATGAGTAGGATGATATTACCCGAAAAGTCAGAGGCGAGCTTGGCAAACAGATTCGGCACCATGATCGAGTAGATAATATAGACCAGCCAGTAGGCGGCAGACAGGCCTACAAAGACCTGTTCGGCAAACTTATAGAAGGGATTGTCCTTGTACAAAAAGCTAAAGATGCACAAGGTGAAGAAAGCGGCGAGCCAGATGCCGACGGTATGCATTATGTTAATCATTGGCTTTCCTCCTCTTGGCGACAAACACCTTGATATTACCCAAGGCGATAAAGACGAGAATCAAAAGATGAGCGATGGATTGGGCGTCCATCTTGGTGGTGGCAGTGCCTAATCTGCCAATCAGGCTTTCATATTCACTGGCGGCCTTGAGTCCACCCAAGAGACCGGTAAGCTGCCGCTGTTCATTCACATAAGGAAAGAAACCAGGAGCGCTCACGGCGGTGCATCCACCGGTGACAGGCACGTTGTAGGAATCCCGCGCCACCATCATCCATTCTTTGAGGCCAGGGACTCCGCTGGAGAGCGAACTCACCCAGGCAACGTCTTTCAAGCGTTTAGTATTGGCCAGCAGAGGGATTTCATCATAGGGGGTGTTTCTGGTATCTTTGGGAAAGACTTCTTTCAGATTTCGTCCCATGGCCTGGATGGTGACCATTCCGCCTACCTTGTAACCCAGATTCACGAAATCCACGCCCCGCTCTTTATCGGGATAATCACGCAGCACTTTGTCAAAGGCTTGCTCGGCCATCTGCACTCCCATAGGCCACAGGGCTGTAGTGATGATCTTTTGATCGCGCTTGAAAGCGTGCTCGATCATCGCTTCTCCCATAGGTTGCAGCTCGGTCATGGTAGAAGGATCGTAATCAAAGGAAAT
>CAXZAB010000157.1:0-5884 GCA_964293715.1 uncultured bacterium
ACACTGCGCGCAGAAGGTGTGGTGGAAGAAGTGCTCTCCTACCTTACCGAAGCAAATTGCACCTTTGAAAAAGACGACGCGGTCTGGTTTGCCTCCACAAAATACGGTGACGATAAGGACCGGGTACTGATGAAATCAGATGGTTCCATCACCTATTTCGTGCCGGACCTGGCCTATCATCTCACCAAAATCCAAAGAGGATTTACCACCTTGATCGATATCTTTGGGCCAGATCATCACGGCTATGTGCCCAGGATCAAAGCGGCTTTCCAAGCCCTGGGTTATGACGAGGATATGCTGGAAATCATCTTCCTGCAACAGGTGAACCTTTTTGAAAGCGGTGAACGGGTCAAAATGAGTAAGCGCGCCGGCAAGATCATCACCATGGACGATCTGATCAGCTTGGTAGGCAAAGACGCCTCCCGCTATTTCTTCATCGCCCGCAAAGCCAACGCTCATCTGAATTTCGATCTGGAACTGGCTATGCAACAAAATAACGAGAATCCGGTATACTATTGCCAATACGCTCATGCCAGAATTTGCAGCATTATTAAAATGGCCAAAAAAGAGAAAATCTGGCCTAAACACTTCAAAAAAGAATTCATCTCAAAACTCACTAAAACCGAAGAACGGGCTATCATCCAAAAGCTTTCGGATTTGCCGGAGCTGCTGACCTTGATCGCCATCCACAGAGAGCCTCACCGTCTGACTACATATCTGGAAGAACTTTCGGCTATGATTCATAAATATTACGCCCGCTATAAGATCGTGAATCCCAAAAGCAAAGATCTTTCACGGGCCAGACTCATGCTCCTAGATTCAGTGAAAAAAGTGATGCTTATCGTCTTTGACCTCATGGGAATCTCTGCACCGGAGAAGATGTAGAGCAGATGCAAAGGCAAATGCACCGGATCACCCAGAAGGATTTGCCCCGGGTTTTCGAGATTGAAAACCGGGCTTTCAGACATCCCTGGCCCCAGGCTGCCTTCAGTGAAGACGTCCTGGAGCATGGCAAAATCCTGGCCGTGGACGGTGTGGTCAGCGGCTTTATCCTCTACCACGTGATCCTGGATGAAGCGATAATCCTGAATTTTGCCATAGATCCGGACAAACACAGACAGGGACATGGTGAATATCTGCTCCAGCAGAGCCTATCTGAGCTCGGGCAAAGCGGTTGTACCCATTTCTATCTGGATGTGAGGCACAGCAATTGCTCTGCCATCAAACTCTATGAAAAACATGGCTTTAAGCCTCTGGGAATACGTAAAAACTATTATCACGATCCCCAGGAAGACGCCCTCGTGATGGGCAAAATCATCACCAGCCAAGGAAATACATCATGACTCATGAATATGACTATCTGGTATTGGGCAGCGGTATCGCCGGCCTGATCTTCGCCTTGCAGGTCGCCCGCCGGGGCAAAGTAGCTTTGATCAGCAAAAGCAATCTCTATGATTGCAATACAGATCACGCTCAAGGCGGCATCGCAGCGGTTTTGGATGCCACAGATACTTTTGCCGAACATATAGAAGACACCTTCACCGCCGGCGCCGAATTGGGCAAAAAACAGGTAATCCGGCAGATCATCGAACAAGGCCCAAAACTGATCCAATATCTGATAGATCTGGGCACAGATTTTACCCGCCGGGATGATGCCTATGACAGCCGTCTGGAAAATCTTTCGCTCACTATGGAAGGTGGGCATACCCATCGCAGGGTAGCTTACGCAGCAGACAGCACCGGCCATCAGATTATGGATGCGCTGATCAATAACTGTCGCGAAAATCCCAATATCGATATCTACGAAAACCGCATCGCGATCGACCTCATCACTCAACATCATGTGACCAATGACGATGGTTTTATCCCGGGCATTTCCTGCTGGGGCGCTTACATCATGGATGCAGAATCCTACCAGGTGGATATCTTCAAGGCACACAAGACTATGCTGGCAACCGGTGGAGCCTCACAGATTTACAGTCACAATACAAATCCCGATGTAGCCACGGGAGATGGCATGGCTATGGCCCGTTTGGCCGGAGGCCGGCTGGCAAATATGGAATTTGTCCAGTTTCATCCCACCGCATTTTGGAGCCCGGAAGGCGATACCTTCCTGATCTCAGAAGCAGTGCGGGGTGAAGGGGCGATTTTGCGTCTTTCCGATGGCAACCCCTTTATGGAAAACTACCATCCTCAGGGCAATTTGGCCCCGCGTGATGTGGTCTCCCGTGCCATCGACAGCGAACTCAAGCGCCGGGGAGAAAAGTTTTGCTGGCTGGACGCCACCAGAATCCCCCAAGAGCAGCTCTATAAGCACTTTCCCTACATTGGCAACCGCTTAAAAGAGCATGGCATAGATTTTACCCGTGAGCCCATTCCCGTGGCGCCTGCTGCGCATTACTTCTGTGGAGGAGTGATAGCCACCATCGATGGCCTCACCGATATCCGCAATCTCTTTGCCGCCGGCGAAGTGGCCTGTACCGGCCTGCATGGAGCAAACCGTCTGGCCTCAAATTCTCTTTTGGAAGCCTTGGTAACCGCCTATAACGCAGCCAACCACTCTTCTATCGAAGAAAAGGTCACTTTCCCCACCATTCCGCAGTGGCGTGTGATGGGAGACTTTAATGAAAATGAATGGGTGGTAATTTCGCACAACCGGGAGATCATGGGCACCATTATGCATGGCTATGTAGGCATTCGGCGCTCGCGTCGTCTCCTGAAATATGCCCTGTCGCGCCTGGAAAATATCTACAACGAAATTAATAATTTTTATCAACACAATTCGGTACGCAGAGAAGTGGTGGAAACCCGCAATATGGCAGTAATCGCCATTGCCGTGGTTCGCAGCGCGCTCTCCCGCAAAGAAAGCCGTGGGGCGCACTATCTGATCGACAACCCCCAACGCGACGATCTGCACTATCTGCATGACACCATCATCTAAGGGAATTACTATGCCAAGATATTTTATCACATTTGAAGGAATCGAGGGTAGCGGAAAAAGCACCCAAGTGAAGTTACTCGTGGATTATCTTACCAAACAGCAAATCCCCCATCTTTGCACGCGTGAACCGGGCGGCACTCCCATCGCGGAGGCCATTCGCAAGATCCTTTTGGACCCGCTTTGCTCTGAGATGTTACCCGAAGCAGAACTGCTGCACTATAGTGCCTCCCGCGCTCAACACACCGGAGAGCTGATTCTGCCCGCTTTGAAGGCCGGCAAGGTGGTGATCTCAGATCGCTACTACGATAGCACCTATGCCTATCAAGGGGCGGCCAGAGCCTTGGATTATGGAGTTATCGACCTTTTGAGCGACTTTGCCACCTTTCATACTGTCCCGGATCTCACGGTGCTGCTGGACCTTCCTGTGGAAGCAGGCCTGGCCCGGATCGAACACCGGGATTTGGACAGATTGGAACAAGAAGATATTTCTTTTCATAGAAAGGTGAGAAAACAGTTTTTATCTATTGCCAAAAAACACGCGTCCAGATACCTTGTATTGGATGCCTTAAAAGCTCCAGAGCTGATCCATAATCAGATCATCCGGGCACTAAATTTCTGTGAGGAGACCACAAAATGAAGCCAAAACAACGCACTGCCCTTATCACTATCGTAGGAGTATGGATTTTGACCGCCACACTGCTGCTGATAGCTACAAACGCATTTGCCCAGTCACGTCCCAGTGCGGGAAACATATATAGCCAGATTCAACTTTTTAGTGAAGTCTTGCAAAAACTGAAACAGAATTACGTTACAGACCTTTCCGATGAAGAATTGATCGAAGCAGCCATCAAAGGTATGCTGAATTCTACGGATCCGCATACCAATTACTTTACCGCAGAGCAGTTTACGGATTTCACCACCAGTACCCGCGGCTCTTTTGGCGGCTTGGGTATCCAAATTGATAAGATCGGGGAATACATCACCGTGGTCTCCCCCATCGAAGGTACGCCCGCCTTTAGAATGGGCATCACCGCCGGCGATAAGATCGTCAAAGTGGATGGTGAAAGCGTCGTAGGCGTTACTACCGATGAATCCATCAAGAAAATGCGCGGTGCTGTGGGCTCCAAAGTGGTGATCACCATCTCCCGCCCCGGCATTGCTGATTTCATAGATTTTACCATTATCCGCGAAAACATCAAAATCAACAGTGTACCCTATAGCTTCAAAATGGACAATGGCGCGGGTTATATCCGCATTAGCCAGTTCAATGAAAATACTACTGCCGATCTGCGCACTTCGCTGGCCGAGCTGGAAGCTGAAGGGATCTCAGGCCTGATTATCGATCTCAGATTCAATCCCGGTGGACTCCTGGACCAAGCTGTGGATACCGTTAACGAATTTATCGGCTATCATAAACTGGTGGTAGAAACCAAGGGCCGTACCCGCCAGGACGCACTGTATACCAGATATAATACCAAAGACCGGAATTACCCCATCATAGTACTGGTGAACGAAGCTTCCGCCTCGGCCTCCGAAATTTTCGCCGGCAGTTTGCAGGATTGGGATAAAGGACTGGTCGTGGGTAAAAACACCTTCGGCAAAGGCAGCGTGCAACAGCTGATTCCGCTCTCCAATGGCAATGGCGTCAAGATCACCACCTCCTATTACTATATCAAAAGCGGACGCTGCATTCATAAAATGAGTAATGATAAACTGCTCACCGGTAAGGAAGTTTCTGAAGATGAGCTGAAAAAAGAAAGCGAAGATAGCCACGATCAAGTTTATTATACTTCTAAAAGACGGGAAGTATATGGTGGGGGTGGCATTACCCCGGATATCATCATCGATAACGATCTGCTCACGAGATTCGGAGTGGATCTCAGACGCAAGAATTTATTCTTCAACTATGCTGTCGATTATTTGGTGGATCATGATCACCAGGTTTCCAAAAATCCTGTAATCACCGCAGAGATTATGAATGAGTTCCTGGATTATGCCAAAGCTGAAGGCATCAGCTATACCGCTGCGGATCTGGATAGCGCCCGCACTTTCATCGAAAGCAGTATCAAAAGTGAACTGGTACGCAAGGTGCATGGCGACCTTCAGTCTTATAAAATCTCCATTTCTCAAGATAAACAATTGCAAAAAGCCATCTCGCTTTTTGATCGCTTCAAAACTCTGGACGAAATGTTTATCTATGCTGAGGAGTTCAAAGAAAAAAGGTAGGCTAATATGTTTAACATGGAAGAACTTAAAGATATGCTGATTTATGTGGCAGATGACGACGAAATCAATCTTAAACTGATAAAAACCGTGCTCAATCAAGCCGGTTTCCAGAATCTGAAATTGTATTTCAGTGGCAAATCCATGATGGATGAGCTCACTCACAATCGCCCTGATCTGCTCCTGCTGGACATCATGATGCCCGGCTTCAGCGGCTATGATGTGCTGGAGTGGATCAAACAGGATCCCGCTCTGGAAGGCATCCCCATCATCATGATCACCGCGGCCTCTTTGGATGAAAAGATGGAACCTCTGGCCCGCAGTTTTGAGCTGGGCGCCATGGACTTCATCAGCAAGCCTTTCTCCAATCTTGAGCTGGTGCAAAGGGTGAAGAGCGCATTACGCCTGGAAAAACAGCGTCAGGACCTGGTAAACGCCGCCAAACAAATCCGCACCCTGGAAAAACTCATCCCGATCTGCTCATATTGTAAAAAGATTCGCGCTGACAAAGACTATTGGCAGGAAGTCGAAGCCTATATCTCCGAACATACCGACACTATGTTTTCCCATTCCATCTGCCCGGAATGCTATGAAGTGCATGTGAAACCGCAGTTTGATGAACTGAAAAAAGGTAAATAATGGAAAATTGAGAATTGAGAATTGAGAATTGAGGATTAGATGGCGAAAGAGAACTTAATTGCGGATAAGACTTTTAGCTTT
>CAXZAB010000158.1:0-5844 GCA_964293715.1 uncultured bacterium
CCGAGATCGCAAATGAAGTTTGTACTGTGGAATTGCTTGATTCTTTGTCTTTAGTCGCCCAGAAGGTCCTCAAGGCTGCCGGCTATAAAAATATCTATTTCCGCATCGGAGATGGCTGGGCTGGCTGGGAAAAAGCCTATCCTGCCTACAAAGAATTTGATAAGATCATCGTTTCGGCTGCTGCCGAAGAAGTTCCGCCCCGGCTCTGCGAGCAATTGGCAGAAGGCGGCATTATGGTGGTACCGGTAGGGGGCAGTTTCTCGCAGATCTTGCACATTATCACGCGTGAAGAAGGAAAACTAAAAGTTCGTCAGGATTATCCCTGCACCTTTGTCCCTTTGGTGAAAAAAAAGAAGTGAGGAAAGTCATGAAAACAAGATGGAATTGGCTCAAATCCATGTTTCGCAAACCTCGGACCTATCTGAAGTATCGAGAATATCCTTTGTTTGCAGAGCTTGGAAATTACGATCTTTATCTCCTGGATGCCCGCATGCATGAGCGAATATTCAAGGTCGGGGAAGTCATTTTTGAAACAGGTTTCCCCTTGGAAGTGATATATTTCATCAACTCTGGTAAAGTACAGATCCAGGGGATGTATTTCAGCGATAAAGAGAAAACCATCTCAAATCCCAATTTTCTGGGCCTCCTGGATATGTATCAGGGTGAAAAAAGGAGCAGCACAGCCATCGCCAAAACCGAGGTGGTAATGCATGCAATCGCCAAGTGTGACCTCATCGATTTTATTAAGGCCAGACCTCATTGCGGAGTAAAAATCTTACATGCCGCTTGCAAAGATTTTTCCGATTTCATCTTTGAAAAAGTTCAAGAGGACTGATCATGAAATGGGCGAAGGTGATATTTTTTATTGTTATGGCCTTGCTGGCCGTAGCCGGCCTGTTCTTTTACAGCAAAGTCTTCGTTTATTTGATCGGAGCGATCGTCTTCAGCTACATCCTGGATCCTGCCGTAACCTGGTTCGAACACAAGCGCATCCCCCGCTGGATGAGTGTACTGTTTGTATATCTCACTGTCGCCGGTTTGATCGCCTGGTTTACCAGCAGACTGATTCCAGATCTCATTACCCAAGCCAATAATCTTATCGCCATTCTCGGCCAGGAAGGTGGCATAAACAAAGATGTTCTGATGCAGATTCCTTTTTTGGAAGGAATCTACGGATATGCTTTGAATCTGGATGCGAAAATTCCGGGATTGAATGCGGGTGTGCAGTTTACTAATGTCTTGGATAACGCTACGGTCTTCATAGCCAGATTGCCGAAATGGCTCTTGGACAACTTTTCCACTATCTTCAGTGCAGTATCTTTTGTGGGGATGATTCCCCTGATCAGCTTTTTCATTCTCAAGGACAAGCATAAAATCCGCAAGTCTATTCTGGGGCTAAGTTCAAACCGTTATTTCGAGATGGCAGTTATTATTATGGGCAAGATCGATAGCACGGTAGGCACATACCTTAGGGCCATGATCTTTGAGGTGATGGCAGTAAGCATTATGACATTCATTGCACTCACTATAGTGGGAGTAAGCAATCCTTTCTTGATCGGCATCACCGCAGGAGTGGCCAATATTATCCCCTATTTTGGACCTTTCGTGGCTGCAGCTCTGGCCATATTGACAGTATTATTTGAAGGTGGCCCTTTGATAGCAATGATCTATGCTGGCCTGGCCATGTGGGCGGTGCAGGTTATAGATAATAATATTGTATATCCGTTGGTGATAGGCACCACGATAAATATGCATCCGCTGGTAGTCTTGCTTACTGTGTTGGCTGGAGGATGGTATGGTGGCATTTTGTGGATGCTAATCTCCGTACCGCTGGTCTTTCTTACTTATACTCTTGTAAACGTATTGTACACCAATCTAAAAGAATATAAAATCATATAATGAGGACTTCATGAGCATATTAGATAAATGCTACAATTATACTGATGCCCGTAAGGCAATGGCATTGGGCTATTATCCGTATTTTCGGGAGATTAGCTCCAAGCAGGATACCGAAGTGATCTGCAACGGCAAAAAGATGCTGATGATGGGTTCAAACAGCTATCTGGGACTTACCACTCACCCCAAGGTGATAGAAGCCGGGATCGAAGCCCTGAAGAAGTATGGCAGCGGCTGTGCCGGCTCCAGATTTCTCAATGGCACCCTGGATCTGCATCTGCAGCTTGAAGCTGAATTGGCACGTCTGGTAGGGAAAGAAGCCTGTCTGGCTTATCCCACAGGCTATCAGGCCAATCTGGGCTGTATCTCCGCAATGGTAGACAAAAACGAATTTATTGTAATCGACAAATACGACCACGCCTCGATCATCGATGGTTGCAGACTTTCCGATGGTACGATGGTGCGCTACAATCACAACGACATGGGCTCACTGGAGCGCTGTCTGCAAAAAATAGACGGGAAAGCCGCTCTGATCGTGGTTGATGGAATATTCTCTATGGAAGGCGACATTGCCAATCTACCCGAAATCTCGGCTCTCGCTAAGAAATACGATGCCAATCTGATGGTGGATGAAGCCCATTCTCTGGGAGTTTTGGGCGATAAAGGGGCAGGAGCTGCCGCACATTTTGGCCTCATAAAAGAGACTGATTTCATCATGGGCACCTTCAGTAAATCACTGGCCTCTGTGGGCGGATTCATCGCTGCGGAAGAACCTTTGATTCACTATCTGAAGCATAAATCCCGGGCCCTGATCTTTAGCGCTTCTCTGCCTCCAGCTTCTACAGCCAGTGTCCTGGCAGCCATCAAAATCATGGAAGAAGAACCGGAAAGGATTGCCAAACTTTGGGAAAACACAAATTATATGATGTCCGAATTCAAGGCCATGGGCTATGATACCGGCACCAGCTGCACACCGGTGATCCCTTTGCATGTGGGAGATATGATGCATGCCTTTAAAATGTGGTCACGCCTGGGCGAAGAGGGAGTCTTCATCAATCCCATCATTCCACCGGCAGTGCCGCCCAATAGCTGTCTGATCCGATGCTCCTTTATGGCAACCCATACCAGGGCGCAACTCGATATGGCTCTGGAAAAATTCAGGATGATCGGCAAGGAACTCAAAATTATCTAAATTTATATAACTATCCTTGACAGGATAAGGCAATAGTTTTTAAGTGCTATACATGTAAAATCGTTAACCAAAATACAGCAATATATGGAGGAAAAATGGCAAGCAAGAGTAGTGCTGAATATTACAGCGATCTCAGAGCTATGTCTCCTATCCGCGCAATAGCTGAGACATTAATGAACAGTCACTTGGTGCGCAAAGTCAATATCAGGGAAGCTTATGAATTGGCTAAAAAGCAACCCGGGGTCACTATCACAGACCTGCCTATGTATCCGGAATTCGTCAAACTTCACAATCTCCCCAAAGATGCCATGGTCTTGGATGACAACCATGGTAAGATTCTGGGGCGTACAGCCAAAGCCAGACGCTTTTATCACCGTCTGGACCCTTCCAAAAAGAACAAGCTGGAAGGCGATTTCCGCGAAGCTATTTATCAGATGCAACACTATCCCCTCATCAAAGGTGAAGCAGTATTGGGCATGGATAATGACCTGATGATCAAAGCCACCTTTATCACCACCGAGTCAGACGCGTCCAATATGTTCAATTGGTTGGTGAATTTCTCTCCTTATGAGTCCGTCAAAAAAGCCTATGAAGCAAGCCCTAAATTGCCCATTCAGGACATCATCATCATCGGATTCAACGAATGGACTTGTGACGATGACTTTTACAACAACGTTGGAGCCCCCCAGCTCGCCCTGGTGGATGAAAAGCACAATGTAATGGTCAATCTGGGGATGCGCTACTTTGGCGAACGCAAAAAAGGCACGCTCACCATGGCCTGGACCTCTGGGATCAGAATCGGCATGGCAGCCTGTCATGGCGGAATCAAAGAGCTTGATTTCTCTACCACCGAAGACAAGAAATACCACCAGTTTGGCAAACGCTCTATCGCTTTTTACGGTCTCTCCGGAACCGGCAAATCCAGTCATACAAATTCCCATGACAACGCCGGCAGTATGCCCAAAGGAGTCTCCAAAGTGGTCTTGCACGACGACGCCTTCCAGATAGACTTGAAGAACAAACTTTGTCGCGCCTGGGAACCCACTCTTTTTGACAAGACCGACTCCCGCCCTGTGGACCATCCAGACTGGAAATATTGCATCTCGCTGATGAACCACGCTATCCTCAATCTGGATGGCAAACGCATCCCTGTGGGTCAGGATTTACGTAATTCCAATGGCCGTGCTCTTCTGGATCGCAGCCTGCTGGGCAATTACGTCAACCGTTGTGCCTTCCCCAAGGCTCTCTGCTGGCTCATGAAAGACAGCGTCTTGCCTCCCATCCTCAAACTCAAGGATAAGAATCTGGCAGTGGCCATGGGAGCAGCTCTGATGACTCAACGTAACCGGGCCGAAAACGTCACCGAAGAAGATTTGAAGAAATTGGTTTTTGAACCTTTTGCAAATCCTTTCCGCGTCTATGAACTCTACCATGACGTAGAAGCCTTCCTGAATGTGGTGGAAAATGGCGCAGATTGCTATTGCTTCAATTCCAGCGGATATTGGAAGAATTCTGATTCCGACCTGGAAGCCATCCCGCTCAATACTTCACTCTTCCTGCAAACTGCCATCCTCACAGATCAGATCGAATGGGAAGATTGGGATATGTTGCCCAATGCCATGATCCCCACCCGCGAATCCATCGAAAAGATTCTGCCGGGCTATTACGATCGTTACGATCCCAAAAAGCGCGGTAATGCCGCAGCCTATAAGGAATTGCTCAAAGATCGTTTCCAACAGCGTACAGATTACCTCACTGAAAGCGATCTCAAAGAAAGGCCTGAAACTCAAAAAGCTCTGCTGGATTCGTTGAAACTGACTATCTAAAGTGTAATCTGCAAAGCATTAAACTCATATAAAGCCAGGGGTTTCCCCTGGCTTTCTTTTTGATCTGGTCCGGTGAGCTACTCCCCTATTGCATTTCCGCTCATCACTGCAGCCGATAAAAACCAGGATTTTGCTGTATGTTTTTATTTATATTTTATCTCCCTGACACAAAAGCATTTATAACAGAGGATTAGAGTCCATAAACACCAAAACTTCCAGCATATTCCCAAAATACTTCTTGCCAAAATCCCAGTCTCGTTTAATTTGGTTAGTGAATGTTTACTTACCTAAACTAAAATAAAGGAAACCTGATGGATATTACAAAAAGACAGATGGAGATAGTGCAAGCTGCAATCAAGGTGATTGCTCAGCAAGGCTACGAAAAACTCACCACCAAGAACCTGGCTAACTGCCTGGGCGTGAGTGATGCTGCCATGTACAAGCATTTTGACAGCAAAAAAGAGCTTATCCGCATGATCCTCAACTATTTCGAACATTTGTCCTGTCAGGAAATCGAACGTATCCAAGCTCAAGACCTCTCCCCCCTGGATAGCATCCGTAGCTTTGTGCTCAGCCGCTATCAGCTCTTTACCCAAGACCCCGATCTGGCAATGGTCATCTTCAGCGAAGAACTCTTTAAGAATGACCACAGTTTTGAGCAAAACCTGCTTTCTACCATGCATCTTCACCGCGATGAAGTGATGGGCTACATCAGGCAGGGTCAGGAAATGGGCCAGATCAAGTCTGAACTTAACCCCATGCATCTTTTTAGGATGATCGTAGGCTCAATGCGGCTCACGGTCACCATGTGGAATTTGAGTAGACACGCCTTTTCCCTGTGGGAAGAAGGCAAATCACAACTAAACACCATAATAAAACTAATAGAAGGAACGGCGAGATTATTTGCAAGAAATAAACACCATAGATGAC
>CAXZAB010000159.1:0-5775 GCA_964293715.1 uncultured bacterium
ATTCGCTTTATGTAAGACGATAGGGATGATCTGCTGAATTCTGACAGACTATTCTATCGGATATTTCGTCCCTACAGGACTCAGGCTGTGGGGTTTGTGACCTGTTCTATCTAAAATATCTTCCCTACAGGAATCACGATGAATCTGGCTGGCAAATAGGATTATTAGCAAACTCAGAGAACATGGTTTGCTTACCGACATTCGAAAGCCCAGAGGAAGAACGCCAGGGAAGTTTTTATTCAAGGATCTATTTGAGAGTGAGCCAGATAGAATTTGTGACTCATGTATTAAATTTAAAAGCAATTGTGTTGCATATATCGGCACTTGGTGCAAGACAAAGACAATAGTGAATATTCTATGCAACACAAAATTATGCCGAAGGGCTGGAGGTAAGGCTGCTGCCGTTTAAGATTAGGACAATCTGAGTCCCATCTGGATGATATTTTAGATACCACCCCTATCAACAAAACCACAACGAGTCCCATCGGGACGACATTTTAGATAGATAAACGAATATCAAACAAGTGACCCAAGTCCTGTAGGGACGGCATTTTAGATAAGATATGAACCATTCGCTTTATGTAAGACGATAGGGATGATCTGCTGAATTCTGACAGACTATTCTGTTGGATATTTCGTCCCTACAGGACTCAGGCTGTGAGATTTACAGCGTTTTCTATCTGAAATTACGTCCCGCTGTGACTCTGGCGGCATCTGACTACTGATTGCTATCTAAATTATCGTCATTAAAGAGCTTACAAGTTTGATGAAGCAATTGGACTATTACGTGAATCTGTTTCAATTATTTGGGCAAAAACTAACTGTCCAGTTCGGCTCACGGTATTGCCTCAAAGGTTGATGCAGATCAAGCCAATTTTTCGCACATGAATGCACCGTAATAAAGAAAGCGGAGACCTATGCAATGACAGGTCTCCGCTATGCCAATATTTATTGATTATTTCATTAAAACAGCTTTCTTATTGAAAGTCTTATCTCCGGCCTGCATCCGGATGTAGTAAACACCGGTGGGTAGGCTTTTGCCGCTGTGGTCGTTGCCGTTCCACACCAAATTATGATTGCCGGCGTTTTTCATGCCTTCAGCGATGCTGTGCACTATCTGGCCACGGCTATTGTAAATCTTGATACTTACAGAGGCTGCTTTGTCCAGGCCATAGCTGATGGTGGTGCTGGGATTGAAGGGATTGGGATACACATCCTTCAAGGTAGTGATCTCGGGAATACCAGGGCTTTGTTGATTGTTTCCACCTACATAAACCAAATTGACAGGCCCGTGGTAGCTCTCGCTGCCATCCAGATCTGCTATCTGCAACCAGTAGTGATAGGTGCCGGGAGTAGTCAGCTCTTTATCCCTAAAAACATATACGATCTGCTGAGATGTATTGGTGGCGGGAATGAGATTGCTGATCAATTCGGCACTGGCCAAATCGTTCTCTGTATTGCGATATACGTAGAATCCGCTAACGCCGGTCTCAGTTTGAGTAACCCAGGTGAGTACCGCTTGGTTGGTGCCGTTCAGGGCTACGCTGAAAGAGGAAAGCTCTACGGGCAGGGTGGGATTTCCATCTGTCCAGTCTGTGCCGTCTAGTAAGGTTCCATTTTTGCCATTGCCGGAGATGTCATGAGCAGTTGTTCCGGTTCCTTCATTGAAGTTCCAATACCCAATTAAACGTGGGTCATAGGGTGCAGGAAGTTCACGATTCATGTCCGCCTGAATCTCAGAAATTGAACGGGCATATGTCCAAAAGCGGAATTCATCCATTAAGCCTACATAAGGCAGCTTCGTATACTCAACATGTCTGCCGAATACATCCGCATTATTACCGATGTCGGTGGAGGAGCCCCACTCGAAACTTACATAGCTTGAATTAGCAAATCCCGGGTTATCATTTTCTACTGCAGCAATCCCATTAATGTATATGTGAATATACTTTTTGGGAGAGTAGCTTACCACCACAGCAATATGGTACCAGTTTCCGGCAACAATGGCGTCTGGGCCAGTTTTAGCAACCGGTAGAGTTTCCCACTTCCTACTCCTTGCCATGGCAGATAAGCTTCCATCAATTCCAATCTCCAGAGCAAATGCAGAATTTTTACCATCAGTAAATATGTCGAAAATTCTGGAGGGTTCTTCACTTGGGATACTTGCTGGCTTGACCCATCCTTCAAAAGTTAGGCCTGGTGCTCCACTAAAAAGTGGATTATATGCATTGAGACCAAGCGAAATATAATCATTGGGAGTTCCCGGATTAAAACGGGCTGCATTATTCGCCGCAAAGCTTGACGTTACCACTCCTACGAGTAGCAGAATGATTAGTAAAATGTGTTTGTGTTTTATGGTTACCTCCTATAAAACGGGATGTGTTATGAGTATATTCATCAATATTAAAATGTCTGAATGCCATCAATTTCAGTCCATCATTTTGAGCTTGATCTTGCTGTCAAGAACAATCGTGGGAGAAGGTTGAAAAGGATCAAAAAAAACTGAAAGCTGGGGCTCGGGCTGTATCTGGCTATGCTTAGCTGAAATTTAGGCAGAATCTGAGCGGGGTTTGCCATCTGAACTCTCTTTCCTTTTGGACAGAAAGCAATAAAGCCGCCATACCCTAAAACGTTAAAACCTTAAAACCCCAAAACCTCCCTTTATCCAATAAATCCACCCAACCCGCCCGATCTGCGTTCTATGGTAAAATTTCTTCCGCAGGATGTAAAGAGTCACCCATTCTTGCAAACTGGCTCACCTTGCAAAACAGGGGCTAAGTGACATAAAGAGCGTAGTATAGGGGTGAAAAGGCATAAGGTCGGGTTAGGTTGGTTTGGGGGTGTTTTGGTAGGTGGAGGGTCACCATTCTTGCAAACTGGAGTAAGAAGGTGATAAAAATAAGGCAAATGCAGTTTGGAGAATGGGCGTAGGGCTCTATCCTGCATGGGTACAGGGGTAGGGATATAATTTAAGCGGGACTTGGCTCAATCAATCTTGCAAACTGGCTCACCATTCTTGCAAGTGCTAATACCGGAACATAGCTCCAACTTGTAAATTGGACTTGATAGACGCTCCGATCACAAGGCCTACCATCTTATGATACAGTGACACGTCAATCCCTGCATCAAACAAAGACTCCTGGGTATGGTTATAGAAATGCCACCCAGTAGCAGAAGAAAGGTACTGTATATAGTTATGTTTGGTACCATAGCCCAAGTATGGCGTCAAAGACAGCCAATTAGTGGTCGGGACATCTATCATGTATCCAAAGCTTATTATGCTATATCCCCAGATCTCCTCTCCAGTGGGAGCCCACCAATCAAAGGGCTCTGTTTCGGTTTCAAAGCCCTTAGGATAGTCTTTATTTCTCCAGTTGGTTTTAAGCATCAATGTTCCTTTGCCATTGGGCGAGAATAACCCTATCGGCATACCGATGCCAAGTATAGCGCTGTTGCTCGTAGGCGAATAGCCTATTGATGTGACAATCAACCTGGGGTCAGCTGAAAGCGTGAAAATCAATGCTGCAAACAACAAAGCCAAGGTAAGTCTCTTTTTCACTTGATAACTCCTTTAGAGGTATTTTCTTATGGATATGACCAGGACCCCGAACATGACGAGGTCTTCGGTGTCTTCATTATAGGGAATGGGGGTATACAGGATATTGATGGGCATAAGCCAGGTAGTCTTTTGGCTGGGCTGGATCACCATCTTCTTCAAAGTGATGCCATCATGGGTACGGAAACCACAAATGCGGTCATGGAGCTGGATGCCGCGCCAATCCTGGGAGAGAATAACGATATCACCATCCAAGATGAGGGGTGACATGGACTCACCTTCCACCCGGAAAGCAAAGTAAGGGGGAGGGAGATGCAGGAGGGAGAGCGGTACCTGGATAGTTTCAGAGGGCTCGTCGTCCTGGTAGGCTTCCACTGGGCAACCGGCGGCGATAGATGATACTACCGGCATAGAAATAAGTTTCTCCGGAGTGTCCTCGCGTGTGCGCGTACTATTATACATATCGCCTTTGCCAGTGATGAACCAAGTTAAATCAAGATTATAGCGACTTGCTAACTGAACGATCATATCAAGAGAGGGTGTTCTTTTCCCAGACTCATAATCTGACACAGCCGTAGGCGTCACATCCAAAACAGCGGCAATCTCCCGCTGCTTCAGCTTTCGGCTTAACCTAAAGTGCTTCAGTTGTTTAGCAAACTCTTGCATACCACCTTCTTGATAAATATAGCATTTCGCTAACATTTCTCTTGACAAGTTAGCGTATCGCTATATCTTGTCCATATACAAAGACAAACTATTAAAGAGAGGAAAGAATGTCAAGTACAAAAATTATGACAGCAGAAGAGATCAGGATGGAGCTGGCCCGGAGGCGAATGACCGGGGTAGAGCTGGCAAGGGTTATGGGCAAAAGCGCCGACTATATCCGCAAGATTTTACGAGAGGAACGGAAGGCCGGAGAGCAAAGGGCAAAAATCAGCAAATACTTGGCAGGCACGCCAAAAATAAAAAACATGAGAGGTATATCATGACTAATCCCAGCAAGAGAATGGTAATGGTCTATGTCCGGATTAACGGAATAGAAAAGCTCGCAATTGACAAGGCAAAGGCGCCGAAGCAGGCCGCTAAGGCCGGACTGGTGCTGAATCGGGAGTTTCATGAGGCATTGGGGCTGAGGGGTGTGAGATGATCCAATTTGATGACATAGTCTTAGCAGGGAGCTTCAGAATTATGGTGCCGGCAGACATTGGGGTGAGGATATTCATAGACACCAATGGCATTGGGGTCAGCATAGATCCCAACAGTCCGAAAGGCGAGCGCTTTGCCTATCGTGCTACCGATGAGGAGAAGGCTGATTTTCTCAGCACTGTTTTGGGAAGGGTGTATGGCCTGCCCAACAAAGACTTTAGTCTCTATCGGGCTGCATTAGAAAAGCGAACTCTCCGTCACAAACAGCATGAATCAACACATATTCAAGGACGTCAGAGCAAGGCTGAAGGCAGCGGCCAACCTCGTCATAATATGCCAGAAGCAGCACCGTGTTCGGGTCCATTTCCGACAGGCGGTCCCAATTGTGACGCAGCCGCGCCAGAACCCCAAAAGCCTGCTCAGTGCCAAGCCCTTCTGCTACTCGACGCGTCCGTACAAGCTCAAGAGCACAGTGATTTGTCGCCTCATTGTCGTGCCCTACAAGACGCTCTAAATAGACAGGGCTATTCTGACGTTCGAATAATAAGAGTGAGTCCTTATAAGGCTCAAGCATCCGGCTGTATAGCTCGATGGTTTGAAGGACTTCTGTAACCGTGACCCTTTGTATGTTTTCCAGATCAATCATGGGACGCTCCTTAGGTATTAGTTTAGTGACGGATACCAAGATAGGAGCGTCCTTTTGTTTGTCAAGAGTCAAGGCGCAGTCAAGTGGTGGATCGCGGAGGAATGAAGCCGGATCCGGTGGCTGCGCCTTTGATATTTCAGGATTGAAAGCAGCTCATAAATACACCCGGTCCGAAGTGCCTGATGGTATGATAGCCGCCAAGCAGTGCGGGGAAGATCGCGACGCCGGGACAGCGCTGTGGGCTGCTTTCAATTTTGAACACACGAGCTACATCTCCGGGGCGGAAGTGGAGTCGACGCCCTCCGCCCTTTTATTTTGGAGATGCAGAAGAAAAAAAAGGAGAGGCCGAAAGTGAAAGAGTTTATCCACAAGTCAACACCAGAACTTCAGGAAATGTGGGGTGGCATCAGTAGTCCAGCGGCAAGAA
>CAXZAB010000160.1:0-5766 GCA_964293715.1 uncultured bacterium
CTGCAAAGCAGAAATGACATAGTACAAAGATAAATATGGCAGTCGTGAGCTTTTTCATCTGTAACCTCATGATGCTTTTTGTCCCGAGGGACTGTTGCTGCTTGGGTTTTCAATGATCAGGTAGATTTTGGACCTTGTTCCTTATGGTCTTGGTGGGTTTATTCACAGGGTTTCACCTGACACAATATGTGCTTCGTAACGCGTCTGTAGCGTTGACTTTAGTCGGCGTTTGAACCTGGTTGATAAAGCGGTATTTTTGTGTTTATTCGTTATAGTCTATCGCCATAAACCGGATAAATCCGGCGGAACGACCGGCTAAAGCCAGCGTTACAATTATGTGCAATGCTAATAGATTCAAGATAATACAAACATCGATATCTGGTCAAGAACTATTATTTTGGGCATTAATCTGATGCTTATAAAGCCTATGTATGGCCTGGTCGTTTGTGCTATCAAAAATGGCGTCCTGATAGGGCTCAAGCCTTTGTGTAGCAGGTGTTTGTCATTTAAAATAACGTGCCTATGGTTCTTGCTTTGCACTTATATTCTGGACAAGCAAAAAGGGAGAAAAGCCGAGGCTCTTCTCCCTTAGAATATAGGTTAATTAATTGTTTACATATCTACTTCAAACTCAATGCGACGGTTCAGGGCGCGTCCTTCTGCGGTTTCATTAGTTGCGCGGGGCTCACTTTCACCTTTACCACTGATTTTGATTCGCTTGGCATCCACACCTCGTGCTACCAACCAGGTTTTCACTGCTTCTGCACGGTTGATGGAAAGAGTTTGGTTGCTGCTATCGGAACCAACACTGTCGGTATGACCGATAATGGTAATATTCGCTTCCGGGTTATTCGTGAGGGCTACATAGGCTTTCTCAAGAACAGGGAATGATTCAGGAAGTATTGTCCATTTTGCAGTATCAAAGAAAATACCCTTGAGTTCAAATTTCTTACCGGCTGACAGGTCTATGAAGTCTTCTTTGGGAATCTCGACCGGTTCCAAGACCGTGGGTTTTGTGATTATGTAACTAGCTCTGGTAATTTCTGAATCATGATATCCAGACAGAATTGCTTTGGCCCGGATGGTTTGACTACCCCGGATGGTTTCATCACCAGTAATAGTCAAAGGCATGCCTGTATAAAGCATATCCGGAACTCCTGAGCCAAGAGTATAATAAATCTGGGCTCCGGTAGTGGAAGTATGTAAACTAACGGATTGTGGGGCATCATAGGTTCCGCCCGGAGGGGTAAAACGTACTACATCCACAGTAGGAATGACCACAGGTTTGGGAGGAGCTTGTACTACTACGGGAGGAGCTGGTACTACCACCGGCGCTTCCTCGGGGGCAGTATAGAAGTTAAGACCTAAAGTAAGGCCCCAAAAACCGTCTTGCTTGCGGTCTGTAAATCGATTCATATCGTCATCGGCACGTAATCTTCCATCCAGTATGTCTGAATTAAAGAGCCAGTATCCGCCGCTTACGTCAAGATTCATTCCTCTTTTCAGAGCGGTCCTTACGCCAACGCCTATGGGGAAATAAGGAATAATATCTTCATTAAAATGTCTAAGTTCTTTGGCAGCACCTACACCACCATAGAGGTAAGGGGAGACATCCCATTTTCTGAAAGGCTCCACCAATACTCTGGCATCTGCCATCAGGGTATTTGTGGAATAATGATCCGGGCTACTTTCGGTAGCATGTAATGCAGTGTACCCACCGCCAATACGAACAGCAAGGAATTTGAGCATATCAAGCTTGAGATGTGCGCCTGCCAGGGGTGCAAAATTCTCAGCATCACCTGCGTTGTCGCCGCGGGCTACGCCCAGGTCAAAGCCATAGCTCCATCCGGGACTGGTATACGCTGCATTTGCTATCCCGAAAGATAGCAGTAAGACTGCAATCGCAATAAATGTTCTTGTTTTCATAACAACATCCTTTTTTTTAGTTAATTATATCGTCGTCTTCCGTAGAGATGATAGCCCATTCGTACGGTTAACACAAACATATCTTGATGTATTGATACGTTATGACATTTTTACTTCATGACTACTTAATACAGAAAGGCTGTTATGTTGTCAATAACTTTCTTTCAGTAATTTCATTATTTTTCATATATTGTTTTATTTTAGCAGTTTTTATGCTTGACAGATTATCCAAAATAGGGTGCAAACAGAGCCGAAAAGTCCTTCATTTATAGACCTGAAACCTATATGTCCAGGGGATGTCTGCCATATATAGGGTAGCTGCTCAGATCAAGGGCAAAGATGGCATATTGTAAGTCTCATTTGTGGAAATCCTGCCACAGTTTGCCAATACCTTGTGAAAATGCGGCAATCTTCTCTTTAAAAAGAAGATGCACACCAGAAATTTCTTGACAAAACTTCAGAATATTATATAAGTGATAGGGTCAGTGGGAAAATATGTATTTCCTTACATGACAAGGGAGAAAGACATTGCTGTTACAGAAATATTTTGAAACTCGATTACAGATGATAGACGATGGTCTGAAATCGGCGTTGGACTTGGATAAACGTCATGCGGGGCGGCTGAAAGAAGCGATGATCAAAGCCGTGATTCCCGGTGGGAAGAGGTGGCGCCCCCTGCTTTTAATCTCCATATTTGAGATGTTGACCGGTATGAAGAAAAACAACAAGATCTTGCCGGATGCGATTCATGCAGCCGTAGCGGTGGAGCTCATCCACAATGCCGGGCTGATTCATGATGATCTGCCCATCGTGATGGATAAAAAGGAGCGGCGTGGACAGCTTGCCACCCATCAGGAATATGGGAATGCCATTGCGATTCTGGCGGCAGACGCGCTTTATACTCTTGGCTTTGAGATCATCAGCCAGATCAAGGATCCTGCCCAAGCCAATCTTGCCATTCGCAGCCTGGCCGTGAATAGTAAGAGTTATGGCGTGATAGGCGGACAGGCAGTAGCTTTGTCCAGCAAGCGCAGGGTGATAAGGATCAATACTCTGCGTTACATAGATATGAAAAAAGTGGCTTCTTTGATGTTGGCGAGTTCGGAGATTGCCTGCATTCTGGCTTCGGCAGATGATGATACCCGACAGATCATGAATGACTATGCGGTGAGCCTGGGTATGGCCTATCAGATGATAGCAGATATCAGCAAGGACTATGTGCGTGGCGGTGACGATCTGGATTTCTCGGATGATTATGAGCCCCCTGCGAAGAGCGGCTATACCGGACTTCTGGGTTTTGACAGAGCCCGCCGGGAAGTGGAGAGAATGCTGGAAGAATCTTCCACCAATCTTGATGAATATCCACATAACGCTGCGCTCAAAGAATTCATCCAAATGATTGCGGAAAAGATGCCATAATAAATGATAGATATTCATAGCCACATTATTCCCTACATAGATGATGGTTCAAAATCGCTGGAGCAAAGCCTGAAGCAGCTCAAACAAGCTGAAGAAGGCGGAGTAAGCGAGATATATCTTACCTCACACTATTTTCCGGGACACTATCAGTATACCCGCCAGGAATATGATGAAAAGCTGAACGGTTTGCGTGAACAGGCCCAAACAGCAGGGCTTCAAATTAAGCTGACCAGCGGGTTTGAGATCTTTATGCAGCCCGGAATCCTGAATGATATCAAAGAGCATTCACTCACTATGGGCGATACCCCCTACGTACTGATTGAAAGCGAATTAAATGGCCTGCCTGTAGATTTTTATACCAACGTATATCCTCTGCTGAGAGCAGGATACAAGCCCATCTTGGCACACGCCGAACGCTATGTGAGCATTATGCGCAAACCCAGCAAGGCCCGCGATCTGATTGATAGAAACATCTACATGCAGACCAATGCCGGGGCTCTTTTGGGGCATTATGGTGAGAAAGTAAGAAAAACAGCCTGGATTTTGCTGGAGAATGGCTGGACCCACTTTTTGGCCTCCGACGATCATGTGAGAGGGGATTACGGAGCTCTCTTTGAGGCCCGCAAGCTCATCAAGGAGCGGATCGACAAGCAAACCGCAGAATTGCTTACGCAAGAGCATCCAGCCAGAATTGCGAATGGCGAAAAGATTCCCTTGTCCTATGTAATGATCAAGCGCTCCCGCCAAAAACCCCAAAGGCATTTACTGGGGCGGATCTTTGGCTAAGCTGCTCATTACAGGCATCACCGGTTTTGTGGGTGCTGCCGTACTGAGAAAAATCATCACGGACGGTCATGAGATCACGGCTTTGGTGCGTCCCAAAACCCAGCCCAGCCGCTATCAGGAGTTTGCCGGCAAAATCACAATCAAAGAAATGAGCCTGAGCGATACTGCAAATTTGAGGGATTATCTGCAAAGTTCGGATTTTGAGATCATCCTGCATATTGGAGCGCTACGTGGTGGCCGCAAAGCCTCAAGAGAAGAGTATTACCGCAGCAATGTAAGCAGCACAGAGCAGATGGTGGACTACTGCCTGCAACATGGGGCCAGACTGATATTCTGCAGCTCGGTGGGCGTATTTGGTACCATCCCCCAGGAGCTGCCTGCGAATTATCAAAGCCACAAAAACCCTGACAACTACTATCATTACACCAAAATCGAAGCGGAAAAAATCATCGGTAAAGCCATTTTACACGGGCTTCAGGCCGCGATTATTCGTCCCAGCATTACTTATGGCCAAGGTGATCATGGCTTTCCCTATCAATTGATTAAGATGGTGGCGCGCTATCAATTTCCCTTGATCAACAAACGCATCTGGATCCATCTGTGTCATATTGAAGCTTTGGTGATGGCCTTCAAACTCTGCCTGGGCAAAGAATTTGAGACGGGTCTGGTGTGGAATGTGGCAGACCGCGAACCTGTTCAACTCAATGCTCTGGTGAATTTCATCTCACGGCAAGTCCGTAATAAAAATTATCCTTCACTGCTGAAGGTGGACAGGGTGTTTTTCGGCTTTGGTGAGAAACTCGCCAGGCTGGCCAAGAATGAACTGTTTATCAGCCGGTTTGAGCTCATTTCCAAGAGCTGGTTTTACGACGTGCAAGACTATTACAAAGTTATCGAGGAGCTGGGCCTGAAGTCGCATTATACCATCCCCGATATCCAGATCACCATCGACGACTATTTGGAGAAATAATGGCAATTCCCATCATCAATAGCTGGCAAGACTATTATCCTACAGCCCACGAAGGCTTGGGCTCATCCTATGAACGCATCATTCTCAATCGCTTGCTCCTTAGATTGTATGAAGCGGGTGAATACGAAAACGCTTTGGAAGCTCCCTGTTTTGGTTTTACCGGGATTACGGGAATAAGTCTGGTGGCATTAGCGCAAAAGGGCTGCCAGGTGATGCTGGAAGATCATGATCCCCTGCGGACTTCTCTAATTCGCAAGAGCTGGCAACAGCTGGATCTACCTCTGCAGATCAGGCTCAATCCCGGGTATAACAAGCTGGATTATGCCGATAAATCGGTGGATTTCGGCTTTAATTTCTCGGCCTTGTGGTTTGTGCAGAACCTGCCGGAATTCATCGCTGAGTTTTGCCGGGTGATCAAGAAGGACATCCTGCTCTGTGTGCCAAATCAGGATGGGATCGGTTTCAAAGGACAGCTGAAGGGTTATAGCCGGCAGGAATATCCGGATTTGTATCCTGGGCATATTGATCCCAAAAGCATAGTGTGGCTGATGAAAAAAGAAGGCTGGAATCTGGTGAAGCAGGGCTATATAGATTGCCCGCCCTGGCCGGATATCGGGATGAGCAAAGAGGACTTTTTCGCCCAGAAGCTGGGAAGAGATCGCACT